>JAYUIZ010000766.1:0-4004 GCA_043765595.1 Lysobacter sp.
GCTATGGCGACATCGAAGATGGCGCGCTCGCTTGGAAAGACGGCGTGCTGACCTTCGTGGGCCCGCGCAGCGCGCTGCCGGATACGCCCGAGGCGTTGGCGAACGACGTCATCGCGCTCGACGGCGGCTGGATCACGCCCGGCCTGATCGACTGCCATACCCACATCGTGTTCGCAGGCGACCGCGCCCACGAATTTGAACTGCGATTGCAGGGCGCGAGCTACGAAGACATCGCCCGCGCAGGCGGCGGCATTCTGTCGACGGTGCGCGCGGTGCGCGAGGCCAGCGAAAACGAACTCTTCATGCAGTCGCTGCCGCGTGCGCAGGCGCTGCTGCGCGACGGCGCGACCACCCTGGAAATCAAATCCGGCTACGGCCTGGATCTCGACAACGAACGCAAGATGCTGCGGGTCGCGCGACGGCTCGGCGACACGCTGGGCATCGGCGTACGCACGACGTTCCTCGGCGCGCATGCACTGCCGCCGGAGTTCGCAGGCAATGCCGACGGCTACATCGATGCGATCCTCGACTGGCTGCCGACGCTGCATGCCGAAGGCCTGGTCGATGCGGTGGATGCGTTCTGCGAGGGCATCGGCTTCAGCCCCGCGCAGACCCGGCACATGTTCGACGCCGCGCGCGCGCTCGGAATCCCAGTGAAACTGCACGCCGATCAGCTCAGCGATCTCGACGGCGCCGCGCTGGTCGCCGGATTCGGCGGGCTGTCGGCCGATCACGTCGAATACACCAGCGAAACCGGCGTACGCGCAATGGCCGCTGGCGGGCCTGGCGGTGCGGGCACGGTCGCGGTGCTGTTGCCCGGCGCATTCCACTGTCTGCGCGAAACCAAACTGCCGCCGATCGATGTATTCCGCACCCACGGCGTGGCGATGGCCGTCGCCACCGACTGCAACCCGGGCACCGCGCCGCTGCTGTCGCTGCGCCAGGCGATGTCGCTGGCATGCACGCATTTCCGGCTCACACCCGAGGAAGCGCTGCGCGGCGTGACCGTGCACGCGGCGCGCGCGCTGGGACTGAGCGATCGCGGCATGTTGCGCGTGGGTCTGCGCGCGGATCTGGTGCATTGGCGCATCCGTCGCCCCGCGGAACTCTGTTACTGGCTTGGCGGTGAGCTTGCGGGTACGGTGTTCATCGCCGGCCGACCCGTCCTCCATCTGCGGTGAACATCGCAAAACCCGTCATCTCCCAAGAGCTCATCATGCGCATCGAACTCTCCGTCCTGCTCGCGCTGTGCCTGCTGCAGCCCGCCTATTCCGCATCCGCGGCGGATGCCACCCCGGCCGCGCGCAAACTCGCGCAGGATGCCGTGATTGTCGACACCCATATCGATTCGCCGACCGAATTGATGAAGCAGTGGCTGGATCTCGGCGTCGCGCAGCCGCGCGAATTCGATTTCCCCAAAGCACGAACCGGCGGGCTGGACGTAGCGTTCATGTCGATCTACACCTCGCCCGGGCAGGACGATGACGGTAGCGCTGAAGCCGTCGCCAATAAAATGATCGACGCCGTCGAGAAGACCGCCCGCGACAACCCCGACAAATTCGCGCTGCTGCGTTCGCCGCGCGATGTGCAAGCCCTGCGCCGGCTCGGTCTGGTGCTGCTGCCGATGGGCATGGAGAACGGCGCGCCGATCGGCGACGACCTGGGCAAGCTGAGGTTCTTTTTCGATCGCGGCGTGCGCTACATCACCCTCGCCCACAGTGCGAACAACCGCATCGCCGATTCGTCGTACGCGCAGGAGAGGAAGTGGAACGGGCTGAGCCCGTTCGGGCGCGACGTGGTTGTGGAAATGAATCGCCTGGGGATGATGATCGACGTGTCGCATCTCTCCGACGACGCTGTCGCGCAGGCGGTGGAACTGAGCCGCACGCCGGTAGTCGCCACCCATTCGGCGCTGCGGCATTTCACACCCGGTTTCGAGCGCAACCTCAGCGACGAACTGGCGAAGTCCATCGCTGCGAAAGGCGGAGTGATCCAGATTCCGTTCGGCAACGCGTTCGTCGATACCGCGTCGGCGGCGCAGACCCAGGCGTATTTTGTCGCCTACAACGACCACCAGCGCCGGCACGCCGCCGGTAAGACCACGCAGACCGTGGCCGAATTCGACACTGAGTGGGACAAGGCGCATCCGCCGCTGCCGGTGAAGATGGAGGCTGTGCTGGACCAGATCGATTACGGCGTGTCGCTGCTGGGCATCGACCACATCGGTATCGGCTCGGATTTCGACGGCGTCGGCGGCGCGCTGCCAGAAGGCCTGAAAACGGTCGCCGACTTCCCGAACCTCATCGCGGGCCTGCAGGCGCGTGGCTACAAGGACGCAGATATCCGCAAAATCCTCGGCGGCAATCTGCTGCGGGTTTGGCGGGGCGTGGAGTCCGCCGCCATCTCGACCGAAACTCCGGCTACGCGGACTCCCTGACCCGGACTCGCTGACCCGGAAAAGCAGAAACCCCGCCGGAGCGGGGTTTCAAGATGAAGCAGCCGGAACGGGTCCGATCACTCCTTGGCAGCGACCTTTTTGGCCACGGCCTTCTTGGCAGGCGCCTTGACGGCCGGCTTCGCAGCGGCCTTCTTTACGGCCGACGCGGATGGAGCGCCGGTGGCTTTCTTCGTGGCCTGCAGACGGGCGTTGCCGTAGCTGGAGTTGTAGCGCTTGCCTTTGGCTGTTTTACGGTCGCCTTTGCCCATGTGCAAATCCTCTTTTAAATCAGTGTGTTGATGTGGCTTTGTGGAAGCCGGATCAGTGGAAACCGGAATCGGGCGGGCCGATTCAGTATCGGGTCGCGGTCTTATCGCGAGGCGCGCATGCTACCACGCCGGGCAGGCAGTTTCGCGCATTTCCGAGCCCTCGGGATAAGGCCGTATGGCCCGGTGCGCAACACGGGTAGGACTCAGCGCGATCCCAACGCGCTGGCGGCGTGGGTCAGGCGCAGATTGACCATGTGCGCCGCAGCCAACAGCAAGCCACCCATCGTCATCACCACGGCGTGCGAAATCGAGTGATCGTGCAGCGGCGAGAACGCGCCCGCCCAGACCAACGCCAACCCCGGGATCAGCAGAATCAAAGCATGGAAACCGCGATGGCGACGCCAGCCCAGCGCCAGCGTGGACACGCCCAGCAGGGTCGCGAACACCACGAATGCCTGATCCAGATCGATCCAGCCGCCCAGCTCTAGGCCTAGCGCCGGCGCAAGAGCGAGCAGCAGCGGCCATAGCGCGCAGTGGATCGCACATAAGAACGAAGCGGCGAAACCGACGCGGTCGGCTTTGTGCAGAACGAGGCCGGGGCTGTGCATGACTTTTGGGGGGTTGGATTTATGTTGGAACATTATAACATTCCTGTATCGCTCACCAGTGTACCCGCAACTCATGCCCAGTTCCTCATTGTTTTCCCGTCGCCTTGCGCTACGCAGCCGACTTTTCATCGGCCTCGCACTCGCGCTGCCCGTGATGGCGTCCGCGCAGGACACCGCCGGCAAGGACCCCCGCCACGACGAAGCGAAGGATCTCGATCGCGTGATCGTCACCGCCAGTCCGCTGCGCCTGACTGCCGAAGAGCTGAGCCAGCCGGTGGACGTACTGTCCGGCGAGAAACTCGACCAGGCGAAGTCTGCGACCCTCGGCGAGACGTTGAACAAACTGCCGGGCGTGCAGTCCTCGAACTTCGGCGCTGGCGTGGGCCGGCCGATTATCCGCGGCCTCGACGGCCCGCGCGTCGGCGTGTTGTCCGGCGGCCTGAGCAGCCAGGACGTGTCCACGATCAGCCAGGATCATGCGACCGCGATCGAACCCTTCCTCGCCGACCAGATCGAAGTGCTGAAAGGCCCGGCCACCCTGCTCTACGGCAGCGGCGCGATCGGCGGCGTGGTGAATATCGTCGACGGCCGGATCGCCGAGCGTCGCCTCGACGAAACCATCAAGGGTCGCGCCGAACTGCGCTACGACAGCGTGAACCGCGGGCGCACGGCGATGGCCCGCGTCGACGC
>JAYUIZ010000767.1:0-1421 GCA_043765595.1 Lysobacter sp.
GTCGCGCATTCAAGGCTTCGCCCGCCTGTGCGTCATGCACGCTGCGCACGATGCGACCGTCATCGTGCTGCAGGATCGAATAACCGCGTGCAACCGTCGCCAGCGGACTTACCGCTTCGAGCGAACGCGCCAGACCCTGCAACTGCAGCGCGCGTCGCTGCAATCCGCGCACCGTCGCCGACTGCGGGCGCGGCGCCAGCGATTGCAGGCGGTCGCGCAGCAGCGACAGTCGGCGCTGTGGGCGCGATGCGTGCAGCACCGCGGCCGCGTGGCGCAGTTGCGCATGACGACGTTGATCTGCATGCGTCCACGCCGCATGCAGTCGCCGCAGTGAGTCTTCATGGCGACGGCGCAAGGCATCAAGTCGCGCCTGCGGCTGCAGCGCCTGCAGCCGCAGTGCGGCGCGGTCGGTACGCTGCGCGGCGTGTCGCAGTTGGCGTTCATGCACCGACTGCAGGCGACGCATCTGGGCGCGCAGATGCGCGGCCAGATCGGTGCGGTCCGGGACCAGCAGTTCGGCTGCAACCGACGGGGTTGGCGCGCGCAGATCGGCGGCGAAATCGGCGAGCGTCACATCGACTTCATGACCGACCGCTGACACCACCGGCATCGGGCAGGCGGCGATCGCCCGCGCCAGCGCTTCATCGTTGAAGGCCCACAGATCTTCCAGCGAACCGCCGCCGCGGGTAATCAGCAGCGCGTCGTAGCGGCCACTGCGGCCGGCGGCCTGCAGCATGCGCACGATCTGCGCCGCCGCGGTCTCGCCTTGGACAGGCACCGGCAGGATGTCGACCTCGACCAGCGGAAAGCGCCGGCGCAGCACGCTGAGCACGTCGCGCACCGCCGCGCCGCTGGGCGAGGTGAGGATGCCGAGCCGGCGTACGTGTGCGGGTAATTCGCGTTTGCGGGTCTGGTCGAACAGACCCTCGGCCTGCAGTTTGGCTTTCAGCTGTTCGTAAGCGCGTCGCAGCGCGCCTTCGCCGGCTTCTTCCATGGTGTCGAGGATCAGCTGGTAGTCGCCGCGCGCTTCGTACAGGGTCAGGCGACCGCGCGCGAGCACCCTCAGGCCTTCGCGCGGCGTGAATTTCAGCCATTGGCTCTTTGGCTTGAACAGCGCGCAGCGGACCTGGGCGCGTTCGTCCTTCAGCGTGAAATACAGATGGCCCGACGAGGGCCGCGACAGATTGCCCAGCTCGCCTTCGACCCAGATCAGCGGAAAGGCGTCTTCCAGAAGATTGCGGGCGAGGGCGTTCAGCTGGCTGGGAGTGAGCGCCTTGCGGTCGTCGTTGGGGGGTAATGCGGACATCGGTACAGGATACGGGACATGGCCTATTGCGTAGGAGGGCGTTGTCCGTAGGAGGGCCTTCAGGCCCGAGCTTCTACTGGCAGATGAATGCGCATCGGGAGAGCTCGGGCCTGAA
>JAYUIZ010000768.1:0-3991 GCA_043765595.1 Lysobacter sp.
GCGATGCTGGGCTTCGCTGCGCTCAGCCCAGCCTACGGATGACCGACGACGCCGGCGACGTGGCCGTTCTAGGTTACGATTTCGATCTGGCCAAATCACCAAATCTACTGGGTCCATAAGCCTTCCGCCTGACTACGCTGATTGAGATTTTGAATCATCAAATTCTCGCGGCCAAAGCTTTGCGCGGGATCGACCAGTTTTGCAATCTGCAACAGACAGTATTCTTGAAGAACGATATTGATGTCATGAAAGGACCATGCGGCTGACTGCCGCAATAGCTTGACTGTCTCATCTGATTCATAAAGATGACGAAAGATGACGGAAATTGCTGTAGACCACGCGCGCCCAAATGCACTGGTGGCGAAGCGTCAGAAAGTCTTCTTAAATTGAAGTATTTCCCATGATTGTGGTCCGCCGAACATCACCGCTGCGATCGCCGCCAGCGCCGGCACGCCCTGCACGTAGCAAATGCGCTTGCTGACGCTGTAGGCGCCATACAGCGCCGCAACGATGACGCACCCGAGGAAGAACAGCGCGACATCGACCTTGCCGGCGAACGCGGCCCACAGCAGGCCGGCGGCGAGAAACCCGTTGTAAAGGCCCTGATTCGCGGCGAGCACTTTCGTGATCTCGGCTTTTTCAGGCGTGTTGCGGAACACTTTCATGCCCTGCGGCTTCGTCCACAGGAACATTTCGAGGATGAGGAAATACACGTGCAGCAAGGCGACCAGCACGATCAGTACAACGGCGATCAAAGACATCAGGAAGACTCCTGTCAGTAAACGAAGAAGGACTGTGCAGCGGACGTATCCGCCGCGCACATGTCGGCCACGCGCATCACTGCGGAAGTCTGCGCTGCGCCCGAATCACCTGCCAGGCGCTGAGGCTCATGGCGATGGCGATGCCGATACCCGCGGCGAAGACCATCCGGCTGCCGAACATCGCCAGCCATTTGTGCAGCCAGACGTAGGTAAGGTCGCCGCCGCGGTACACCGCGGTGTCGATGAATGCCTTGGCCTTGTAGCGCGCCTCGCGATCGACCCGGGTGTACAAGGTCTCGCGGCCGGGTTTGCCCAGCGAGAATTCGCCCGAACGCGTGGCGATCTGCACCGCCGCCACCAGCAGCGGCAGCGGCGACATCGCCAGCAGGCAGTAGCCGAAGGTGATGGCGAAGGCCGGAATCAAAAGCACCGGCCCCACGCCGAACCGCCGCAGCAGCCAGCGCGTCAGGAACACCTGGATGAGGATCGTGGACAGGTTGATCAGGAAATCGATCCGCGCGTAATACTTCGTCGCAGCCTCGGACGTGGGATAGAACTGCTTCACGATCGCGGCCTGCTCGTTGTAGAGCAGCGTGCCGACGCCCACGCCGAAGAACATCAACAGCGCCAGGCCGCGCAGCAGCGGATCGTTCGCCACCAGCTTGAAACCGGCCCATATCGAGCCGCCCATCGCGCCATCAACCACCTGACCGCTGCGCTGTTCGCGCTGCCGCGCCCACGGCCGCAGGCGCACGATGCACAGCAGGCACACCACCAGAAATCCGGCCGATACCAGCAGCAGGCTGCCGACGCCGACGCGATCCACCAGCAGCCGGGTGATCACCGGCCCCAGCAGCGCGCCGATGGTGCCGCCGGCGCCGATGTAACCGTAGACGCGCTTGGCGTGTTCGTTGTCGAACACGTCGGCCATGAAGCTCCAGAACACCGAGACCGCGAACAGGTTGAAGACTGCTGTCCACACGAAGAACAGCGCGCCGCGGCCGGAGACGTTGCGATCGAAGATCCACCAGAAGCCGACTAGGCAGACGATGAAGAGCAGATACAGTCCCGGCAGGAACACCCGCCGCGGATAACGCGACACCAGTGCGCCGTAGATCGGCTGCAGCAGCAGCATCGACAAGAAGGTGCCGGTGAACAGCGCCTGCAGGACGAAGTCCTTCAACTGGAAACCATGGCTGAGCGCCCATGCGACCCACACATCAGGGAAGACGGCGGCCACGTCGCCGGACGCGGCCATCGCATCGCGCACCGGGCGCAGCACGTAATAGCCGCACAGCAGGCTGAAGAAATACAGCAGCGCCCACCACAGCGGCGGCGATTCGGCCAATTCCTGTCGTAGCCCCCGCAGCGCGCTAGCGGGCTGTACGGAATCTTTCGCGGCGTCCATTTCGGGCTGTGGCGGCATCCGCCATCCACCTGTGCAATGCGGAGGCGCCACTCTAGCAGGCCAACGGCGGCGCCCAGCGCGAACAGCGATGCCGGAATTTCCAGCTCCGTGCAGTCTGACCCGCACCCAGAGCAATTGCTCTAGGCGGCGGGCATAGTGTCGCTTGCAGACGATTTCATAAGGTCCACGCGTGTTCGACTACATCATCATCGGCGCAGGTTCGGCAGGCTGCGTGCTGGCCAATCGCCTGAGCGACGACCCCACGGTCAAAGTGCTGCTGCTGGAAGCAGGCCCGCGCGATTGGCACCCCTTCATCCATATGCCCGCCGGGATGGCCAAACTGGTCAACCAGCAAGGCGTGAACTGGGATTACAACACCGCAGCCGAACCCCACCTCAACCAGCGTACGCTGTGGTGGCCGCGCGGCAAAGTGCTGGGCGGCTCCAGTTCGATCAACGCGATGTGCTACATCCGCGGCGTCTCCGGCGATTACGAAGACTGGGCCGCGCAGGGTGCGACCGGATGGCACTGGGACAACGTCCTGCCTTATTTCCGAAAATCCGAAGGCAACGCCCGCGGCGGCGACGCCTTCCACGGCGGCGAAGGCCCGCTCAGCGTGTCCGACCTGCGCTACACCAACCTGCTGTCGCAGACGTTCATCGACGCCAGCCAACAGATCGGCCTCGCTCACAACCCTGATTTCAACGGGGCGATGCAGGACGGGGTCGGCTTCTATCAGGTCACCCAGCGCGAGGGCGCGCGCTGCTCGGCGGCGCTGGCTTACCTCAATCCGGTCCGCCAGCGCCCAAACCTCACCGTGCACACCGGCGCCTTCGTCAGCCGCGTGACCTTCGACGGCTTGCGCGCCAACGGCGTCACCTATGCCATACGCGGCCAAGCGTTCCACCAGCCGGCATCGCGCGAGATCATCATCAGTGGCGGCGCGATCAACTCGCCGCAATTGCTGATGCTGTCGGGTATCGGACCGGCCGATGAGTTGCGCCGACACGGGATCGCAGTGGTCGCCGACCGCGCCGATGTCGGCGGCAACCTGCAGGACCACCTCGATATCTGCACCCTGTTCCATTCGACCAAACGGGTGACCTACGACCGCATCAGCGACATCAAGACCGCCTTTGATTATTACCTGCGCGGCCGCCGCGGCCCGGGCAGCAGCAACGTCGCCGAAGCCGGCGGTTTTGCGCGCTCACCGCTTGCGCCGGACGATCGCGCCGACATCCAGTTTCACTTCGTGCCGGCGATGCTGGACGACCACGGCCGCAGCCGCCTGCCGGGCGACGGCTACACCCTGCACGCCTGCTTCCTGCGCCCGCGCAGCCGCGGTCGCCTGTCGCTGATCAGCAACCGCGCCGGCGACAAGCCGCGGATCGAAGCCAACTATCTGGGCGACGCGGAAGGCTTCGACCTGAAGATGATGGTCGAATGCGCGAAGCTGTCGCGTGAGATCCTGGCGCAGAAGGCTTTTGACCGGTATCGCGGCACCCCGATCTTCCCGGCGCGCACCGATCTGGACGACGCCGAACTGGCCGAATTCGTCCGCGCCAAGGCCGAAAGCGTGTATCACCCGGTCGGCACCTGCCGGATGGGCAGCGACGCCGACGCCGTGGTCGACCCGCAGCTGCGCGTCAACGGCGTCGAAGGCCTGCGCGTGATTGACGCGTCGGTCATGCCCAGCCTGATCGGCGGCAACACCAACGCGCCGACGATGATGATCGCCGAGAAGGTGTCTGATCACATACGCGGGAAGAAGTTTTTGGCGGGGGTGGAGGTTGAGGTGGCTTGAACTTAATTGATATCAATG
>JAYUIZ010000769.1:0-1418 GCA_043765595.1 Lysobacter sp.
GCGCATGGCGCAGCATCGCGCCGTCGCGCAGATGCACATGCCAATCGTCTGGCCGTGCGATGGTCAAAGACGAGGGGGTGGCGGTTGCGTGGCTGTCGCTCATGCGGGTCGTATGCCGGGGCACTGGAATGGTTGAAGAGCATGGCGGCAGTCGCTGTGCGCGACAAGCCATTCCTGCCGATCGCGGGATTGCCGCCCGACACGGAACTGATTCTTCTCAGTGATGCCGGTCCGCGTCTGTGCCACGCCGACCGCACGTAGCGCTAGGGGTTGCAGATATCGCAGTGCGCCGGGTCGCTTTGCCGCAGGCCATCGCTGCGCGGCAATTGCAGACGTTCGGAGCAGGCGGCGCAGCCGTGAATTTCAGCAAGGACGCCTGCCGTCGGCTGTCCGCACCATCCGCAGGGCAGGCCCGTCACCACATCGATCCGGCCAAAGCCGGGTGCCGTGCAGCGCGGGCAGCGACAGCGCAGGCGTTCGACCAGGCGTTCGCCCAGCGCAGCGATCTGATGCATGCGGGTGGGATTGAGATGCGCGCGCATATCGGTTTCGACTCGTGCCTGTCGCGAAGCCGAGCTGGCGATGCAGGTCGCGATGGCGTCGTCCAGCGCGCCGCGGTCCCGCAGCGATTTGAACACGGGCCCGTTGAACAAGGGCCCGTTGAACACGGGCCCTTGGGGCTCTGCGCGCACGATCAGCGCGTGCGAGGGGAATCTCCATCGCACCAGCTGCGGCGCGTCCAGTTCGGAGGCATGACCGACCACGCGGCTGGCGAAATTGGTCTCATGGCTGTTGCGCCATTCGCAGACCACCTGACTATGCAGATCGTCGACCAGCACCGCCAGCTCGCGGTGCATGGGGACGAATCCGATCAGCGGATCCGGGCCGAAGCTACCTTCGGTCGCCAGACCAAGCGGCAGTCCGGCCGCGGTCATCGCCAGCCGGGCTTTGACGATCGCGGTTTCCAGCGGCGACTGGAGGCGCGGGATTTCGCCGCTGAATGTGCCCAGCGCGTCGGTGTCGATGTTTTCCGGCACCACCAGCGAGGCGCCCAGCATTGCGAATGCCGGTGCCAGGGCTTCGGCCTTGCCGTGCATCGTCGCCAGCGCGATGGTCGCGCCGGCGTAGGGATGAGGTTCGGTCATTGTGGTGGTTATTCGCCCTGCGCCTGCGAGTATCCGCGTACACCGTCGAAGGTGTAGAGGTTCTCGGTCTTGACCGCATCCAAACCGGCCTCGGCGAGGCGCAGCAGCAGTGCGGCGATGTCTTGCGAACGCGGCGCATGTCCCTCGACGGCTGGAAAGCGGCTGCGCCAATGATCCGTACACAGGGTCTGGGTCATGCCCTGCGGATACACCTTCACGCCGCGGTTGGTGACCAGCGCCAGTTTGAATTGCGGGCCGGCCAGCGTTTCGAGG
>JAYUIZ010000770.1:0-3981 GCA_043765595.1 Lysobacter sp.
CGGAAATCGGCCTCGGCGCGCGGGATCTCGTCGCGGCGTTCCCACATCAGCGCGCGGGCGTACAGCAACTGCGGATCGTCGGGAAATGCGGCGAGCGCGCGGGCGTAGCTGTCCAGTTCGCCGTCCAGATTGCCGTCTTCCTTGCGCAGCTCCGCTTCCAGCAGATAGCCGTCGCGGCGGGTGCCTTCCTCGGCATCGGCGTCGGCCTGCAATCCGCGCAGGCGGGCGTAGGCCTCGTCAGCGCGGCTGAGCTTGTGCAGCACCGTGGCCGCGCGCAGCCGCGCCTGCCAGCGCTGCGGACCGCCCGGAACGGTGGTGTACCAGTCCAGCGCCTCGTCGTAGCGTTCGATGAATTCGGCGATCTGGCCCAGCAACAGGCGCCGATCGGGGTCGGGCGCGGCCGAATCGCGCTTCAGTTCTTCGTAGACCTTGCCCACGCCAACCTTGTCGTCGGCCTGCGCCAGATACGCCGCGCGCAGTGTGTAGCTGCGTTCGTCCTGCGGACCGGCGGCGATCACCTCCGCAGCGCGGGTGTGGTCGCCCATCGCGCTGTACTGGCGGGCCACCGCAAACATCAGCTCCGGCGCCTGTGTCGATGTCGCTGCCAAACCGGCCAGCACCTTGCGGGCGTCCTCCTCCTTGCCGGCTTCGCGCAGCTGGCTGGCCTGCAGCAATCTCACCGCGGGTTCATCGGGGAATTTGGCGATCACCCGGACCACGATTTTCTCGGCCAGATCATTGCGCTGCAATTGCTGGGAGAACTCACCGAAGGCCAGCCAGGCGTCCAGTTGATCCGGGATGTCATCGATCAACTGCCCGAGCAAGCGCCCGGTCAATTTTGGATCCCCGGAACCGGCATCCAGCGCCACCAGCGCGTAGCGCCAACCGCCTTTCTCGATAGTCTTGCCGTCGCTTTCGCCGCGCATCAGCGCCTGCAGTTCGCGACGGGCCAAGGATTCGTTTTTCAGACGCAGCGCCAGCGCGGCCTCGGCGCCGCGCATCGCCTGCGAGCGCCCGGCGCGGGCACGCCAGAGTTTAAGCGCGGCGGCGGCGCTGACATCGTCCTTGGCCAGCAGCGCGATCCGGGTGGCGCGGTCGGCCAGCACCGCATCGCCCTCGGACGCGCGTGCGGCTTGCAGATACCAGCGCGCGGCTTCGTCGAGCTTGCCAGCCTGCAGCGCGTATTCGCCGGCCATCGCCGGTTCCAGAGGATCGGCTGCGGGGGCCTCGGGTTTCGCGGCCAGCGCGGCTCCCGCAAGCAATACAAGACAGAGACCAAGCAACGCCGGCCGCCGGCGAATGGAGATCGGAAATGCGGGCATCGACGTGATGGGCCGTAAACTATGGGGAATGCCAGCTTACCCGAACCGTCTGAACGCGCCTCCGCCAGTCGTCACCCCGCACACCATGCCCCACCTAGTCGCTCTCGGCATCAACCATCAGACCGCGCCGGTCGCCCTGCGCGAGCGGGTGGCGTTTGCGGACGATGCGCTGCCCGCGACGCTGGCCGCACTGCGCGCGCTGCCGGGCGTCGAAGAAGTGGCGCTGCTGTCCACCTGCAACCGCACCGAGGTTTACGCACTGACCGGCGGCGACGGCGACGCACTGATCGAATGGCTGGCCGCGCATCCACAGGACGGCCGCCCGCTGGCGCTGCACGACTATCTCTACCGCCATCGCGACGACGAGGCCGTGCGCCATCTGTTCCGGGTCGCCACCGGGCTGGATTCGCAGGTATTGGGCGAGCCGCAGATCCTCGGCCAAGTGAAGCAGGCCTGGGCCGCCGCACGCACCGCCGGCACTCTCGGCAGCCGCCTCGACCGCCTGTTCCAGCATGCTTTCGTCACCGCCAAGCGCGCCCGCACCGATACCCGCATCGGCGCCAATCCGGTGTCGGTGGCCTCGGCCGCGGTGCGCATGGCCGAGCAAACCTTCGCCCGCCCCGCCGACAGCACCGTTCTGCTGATCGGCGCGGGCGAGACCATCGAACTCACCGCCCTGCATCTGGTGCAGGCCAAGGCAAAGCGCCTGCTGTTCGCCAATCGCACCCTCGCCCATGCCCAGGAGCTCGCCAGCCGCCACGGCGGCGTCGCCCTGCCGCTGAACGAGCTGCATCGCCACCTGTTTGAAGCCGATATCGTGTTCTCCGCCACCGCCAGCCGCGAGCCGATCCTGCACCGCGAGCAGGTGAAAGCCGCGCTGCGCAAGCGCCGGCACCGGCCGATGCTGCTGCTGGATCTGGCCGTGCCGCGCGACATCGCCGCCGACGTGGCCGAGGTCGAGGACGTCTTCCTCTACACCGTCGACGATCTGGAGCGGGTCATCGACGACAACCGCAGCAGCCGGCGCGAAGCCGCCGACGCCGCCGAGGCCATCATCGAACTGCAGGTCGCGCGCTTCGCCGAAACCCTGGCCGCCAGCGTCCATCACGGTTCGCTCAAACGCCTGCGGGCGCACGGCGAATCCGCGCGCGACGACGCACTGACAAAAGCGCAGCAGTTGCTGGCGAGCGGTCACGACCCGGCCGAGGTCCTGCAGCGGCTGGCGCACACCCTGACCAACCGCCTCCTGCACGCGCCCACCATCGCGCTGCGCGAAGCCGCGCTGAGCGGCGATGTGGAGCTGGTGCGCGCCGCGGAACGACTATTTTCGAATCATTCACTGCCCGCCCACAGCCCTCTGGCCGATGCAGTCGAATACGGCCTGCATCCAGCAGACAACCAACGCCACAACGACGACCTCCGCAATGACGCCGACCCTGCGCCGTAAGCTGGAAGCGCTGGCCGAGCGCCGCGAGGAAATCGAACGCCTGCTCGCCGACCCGGCGACGGTCAACGATGCGGCGCGCTATCGCGGGCTGATGCGCGAGTGTTCGCAGCTCGAACCGATCGCCACCGGCCTGGCCGCAGAACGCCAGGCACGCGCCGATCTGGCCGCCGCCGAGGCGATGCGCGGCGATCCGGAGCTGGCGGAGCTGGCCGAGGAAGAGATCGACGCCGCACAGGCGCGGCTGGCCCAACTCGACGCCGAACTGATGGCGCAGCTGGTGCCGAAAGACGCCCGCGACGACGGCGGCCTCTACTTGGAAGTGCGCGCCGGCACCGGCGGCGACGAAGCCGCGATCTTCGCCGGCAACCTGTTCCGCATGTACGCGCGCTACGCCGAGCGCCAGGGCTGGAAGGTCGAAGTGGAATCGTCCAGCACCGGCGAACACGGCGGCTTCAAGGAAGTCATCGCGCGCGTCGATGGCCGCGGCGCGTATTCGAAACTGAAATTCGAATCCGGCACTCATCGCGTGCAGCGCGTGCCGGAAACCGAATCGCAGGGACGTATCCACACCTCTGCTGCCACGGTCGCGATCATCGCCGAGGATTCCGATGAGATCGAGATCGAAATCAATTCGGCCGATCTGCGCGTCGACACTTTCCGCTCCAGCGGCGCCGGCGGCCAGCACGTCAACAAGACCGACTCTGCGATCCGCATCACCCATCTGCCCAGCGGCGTAGTGGTGGAATCGCAGACCGAACGCAGCCAGCACGCCAACCGCGACAAAGCCATGAAGCGGCTGAAGGCGATGCTGCTGGAAGCCGAAACCAGCCGGCGCGACGCCGCGCAGGCGCAGGAGCGCAAACTGCAGGTGGGCAGCGGCGACCGCAGCCAGCGCATCCGCACCTACAATTTCCCGCAAGGGCGCATCACCGACCATCGCGTCGAAGGCCTGACCCTGTACGATCTGCCAAACATCATCGAAGGCCAGATCGACGGCCTGATCGAACGCCTTGCGCGCGAGCATCAGGCGGACGAACTGGCGCGATTGACGCAGGGCGGCTGACTCAACCGGCTGATCCGCCCCTGTGGGAGCGACGCAAGTCGCGACGAACTCCAGAAAGATTTGCCGCAGCCAGTCGCGGCTTGCGCCGCTCCCACAAGAACAGGCCGAAAGTCGCACCCCCTGTAGGAGCGACGCAAGTCGCGACGAAC
>JAYUIZ010000771.1:0-3976 GCA_043765595.1 Lysobacter sp.
GGAGACCTTTCTGGTCGACGCTGAGGGCATCGTGCGCTGGAAGCACGTGGGCGCGATGACTGACGCCATCGTTCGCGATGATCTGTTGCCGGTGTTGGAAGCGGCGGAAGGGATGAAGCGGTGACTCGCGTTTTGAACAGCAAGCGCAAATCCCCCCTGCCCCCCTTTTTCAAAGGGGGGAACAGCGCAGCTTTTTCCAACGGAAGGAACGCCGCTGCGTTTCTCGAAAGGAAAAACAGCACGATCCTTTTCGACGGGCGGGACAGCGACGCACTTTTCGACACAGGAAGCGGGAAAGCCGCCTTTCTCCCTGAAGACCCGCCCCGCTTGTCTTCCCCCTTTAAAAAAGGGGGACCAAGGGGGATTTGCCTTGCGCTTTTCCTGCTGTTGAGCCTGCTTACAGCCCCCGCATTCGCGCAGAAAGCCACAGACCCGGCGCCGCTGCAGTTCCGCGACACCGCCGAGGAAACGCGCTTCCACGACCTGGTGTCCGAACTGCGCTGCGTGATGTGCCAGAACCAGTCGCTGGCCGATTCCAACGCCCAGATTGCGGTGGATCTGCGCCGCGAAGTGCTGGATCTGATGCGCGAAGGCCGCAGCGACCCTGAAGTGCGCGATTTCCTGGTCGCGCGCTACGGCGAATTCGTGCTTTATCGCCCGCGCGTGAGCGGCACGACCTGGCTGCTGTGGTTCGGGCCGCTGCTGTTCGCACTGGGCGGCGGCGCCGTGGTCTGGCGCCTGCTGCGCCGCGGCCGCAGCGCACCGCCGCCGGGCAACGACGAGACCCAGGAGTGGTGATGTCCGGAGAACCCCTGTCATGACTTCGCCGATGTTCGCCCTGATCGCCGCAGCCGCGTCGCTGATCGCATTCGCGATAGTGATGCGGCCGCTATGGCGCGCCAAACCGCGTTCGGCCGCGATCCTCATCGCCGGACTGAGTCTGTCCGCTGCCGGTCTGTATCCGTTGATCGGCAGCCCGATCGCGCTGGACGCCACGATGGTGAAACGCCCGGACTCCATCGAGGAAGCGCTGACGCAGCTGGAGCGCAGCCGCGACCGCTTCCCCGATCACGAAGGCTGGGTGATGCTCGCCACCGCCTACGCTCGCATCGGCAAAGCCGAACAGGCGCGCGACGCCTGGGAAGAAGTGCTGAAGCGCGCGCCGGACGACGCCAATTTCCTCGCCGCCGCCGCGGAAGCGCGGGCGCAGGTGCATCCGCAGCGTCGCTTCGATGCGAAAGCGGTCGAGTACCTGCGGCATGCGCTGAAGGACACACCCGGGCATCAGCGCGCGCGCTTCTTCTTGGGCATCGCACTGCGCCAGCAGAACAAACCCGCGGAAGCCGCCGCCGCGTGGGAACCGCTGCTCGCGACGGTGGACGCCGCCAATGCCGACACGCTGCGCGCCGAGATCGACGCCTCGCGCGTGGACGCCGGTCTGCCCGCACTGCCGCCGCCCGTCGCCAGCGCAACCCTCGTGCCGGCCGCAAGCGGACTGGTCGTTGAAGTGGCGCTGGATCCCGCATTCGCCGCGCGCGTGCGCCTGCGCGGCGACGCCACGGTGTTCGTGATCGCGCGTGCCCCCAACGGCCCACCGATGCCGGTCGCGGTGGAAAAACATACGCTTGTCGATCTGCCGCTGCGCGTGACCCTAGACGATGCCGACGGCCCGATGCCCACGGCCAAACTGTCCGCGCTGAAAGAGGTGGAAGTGATCGCCCGCATTTCGGAAAGCGGCAACGCAATCCGCCAGGAAGGCGACCTCGAATCGAAGCCGGTACGGGTGACGTTGCCGGCCGACAAGCCTGTGAAACTGGTGCTGGGCACAGAGTGACGACCGGAGCGGAGCGTCCCGCCCGCTTTCGGCGCCTCGCCGGCATCGCACGCTGGTGGCTGTTGCCCTGCGGTCTTGGCCTCGCACTGCCGCTGTTCAATCGCCACATGCCGCCATCAGCGAACACATTCGCGTGGCTGATCGATCTCGCCGCGCATTGGCAACTGCTCTATGCGCCGCTGTGGCTTGCGCTGTGTCTGCTGTGCGCGATTCGGTCGCGACGCTGGCTGCTGCTGGCGCCATTCACATTGCTGCCGCTGTGGAGCGCAAGCGCGCGTCTGCCGGCCAGCGATGGCGGCGCACCGACGCTAGTGGTAGTGGCTGCGAACGTGCATGTCGGCAATCGCGACCCTGCCCCGCTGATCGCGTGGCTGCGTGCGCAGCCGGCGGATATCGTGGTGATCTCCGAACTCACATCGGAGTATGCGGATGCGCTGGCAAAACAACTCGGCGACGACTACCCGTATCGTTCAATGCTTCCGAAAACATCGCCTTTCGGCATCGGCATTGTCTCGCGACGGATGCTCTACAAAACTCGGCGCATGGATTACGGCAACGCACAGGTGCTCATCGCACAGCTCCGCGCCGGAAAGCACGCAGCACGCATCATCGCAGCACACCCGATGCCGCCACTCGCGCCCGAGTGGCATGGCAAGCGCGACGCGTTGCTACAACTGGTCGCCGAAACTGCAGACACACCGGTCATCGTCGCTGGCGACCTCAACGCCACGCCGTGGTCGACCGCGCTGCTCGGCACGGAACGCTGCAGTTTGCTGCGCACCACCGGCTTCGCGCCCACTTGGCCACGCTCGGGGCGGGGCGTGATCGGCATCCCCATCGATCACGTCCTCGCCAGCCACCATTTTCGACGCGGGTCGTCCTCGCAGGGGCCGGATATTGGCTCCGATCACCTCCCCATCCGCGTGGCGCTGCACTGGGCCGACGACAGGGACTGATCGCTGTCACCGGCCGGACTCGGAAAACAGCGATCCATCGCGTACCCTCCCGTCCTGTCGCTCAGGATCGCTAGACTTCACGGATGACTGAATTCATTCCTCCCGGCACCCGCTTTGCCGAGCTGCCCTCGCCCTTTCCGATGAAACGCGGCGGCGCCCTGCACGGCGCGCGCATGGCCTACGAAACCTGGGGCACGCTCAGCCCCGCCGCCGACAATGTCGTGCTGATCCTGACCGGGCTATCGCCCGACGCGCACGCCGCCAGCAACGCCGATAACCCCGAGCCGGGCTGGTGGGAGGCGATGCTGGGGCCGGGCAAGGCCATCGACAGCGACCGCTGGTTTGTGATCTGCGTCAATTCGCTGGGCAGTTGCAAGGGTTCGACCGGCCCTGCGTCGATCGAAATCGCCACTGGCGCGCCCTACCGCCTGCGCTTTCCCGAACTCTCGGTGGAAGACTGCGCCGACGCCGCGATGGGTGTGGTGCACAGCCTGGGCATCGGACATCTGGCCTGCGTCATCGGCAACTCCATGGGCGGGATGGTCGCGCTGGCGCTGTTGCAGCGCTTTCCGGGTATCGCCCACAGTCACATCAACATTTCCGGCGCCGCGCGCGCGCTGCCGTTCTCAATCGCGATCCGCTCGCTGCAGCGCGAAGCGATCCGCCTCGACCCGAACTGGAACAACGGCGACTATAACGACCAGATCTATCCCGAAGCGGGGATGCGCATGGCCCGCAAACTCGGCGTGATCACCTACCGGTCGGCGCTGGAATGGGACGGCCGCTTCGGCCGCGTGCGCCTGGATTCCGACCGGCGCATGGGCGACGACCCGTTCGGTCTGGAATTCGAGGTCGAAAGCTATCTCGAAGGCCACGCCCGCCGCTTCGTGCGGCGCTTCGACCCCAACTGCTACCTCTACCTCAGCCGATCGATGGACTGGTTCGACCTGGGCGAATCCTGCCACGGCACCTGCGAGGAAGGTCTATCGAAGCTGCGCGTTGACCGCGCCCTGGCGATCGGCGTGCACACCGACATCCTGTTTCCGATCCAGCAGCAGCAGGAAATCGCCGACGGCCTGCTCGCCGGCGGCATCGACGCGCGCTGCCTTGCGCTTGAATCGCCGCAGGGCCACGACGCTTTCCTGGTGGACATCGCGCGCTTCGATCCAGCAGTGCGCGGGTTTAT
>JAYUIZ010000772.1:0-3957 GCA_043765595.1 Lysobacter sp.
CCGATCCGGATCCCGGTGGAGACATTCCACTTTTCGGAGAATGCCTCGAACGACGATTGGCTCACGGTGATCTTGAAACTGGGCTTATAGCAGACGACCATGCCGACCTTCTGCACCGACATGATGCCCGCTTCGCCCCAGACTGCCTTGCCGTCGTCGCCGTATGCCGAATATCCGCGGACGAAAGGCCCATCCTGGATCTGAGTGACGAATGCCCCGTTGTACCAGCGACCTGCTTGAACGCTGATCTGATCCCAGGCTTCAAAATCGACTTCTATCTGCAGCGACGCGTCGGATGCGAATTCGTCGATTCTCTCCCACGATCCCCCGATATTCACGGCCCAGAAGAAATTGCCTACTGACGCGCTGCCGCCGGCCCAGCTCTTGGAGTAGTCGTATTGACTCTGCGAGTTTGAGAAGCTGATCTGACCGCTGCTGCCGCCGGTTCCTGCCTTCACCTTGTTCAGCCAAGTGGTTGCGTCCATCGCCAGCGAATAGGCAGGCACCATCGGAAATCCGCCGAGCGAAGGGTCCTGGTACTGCGTGTAGAAAGCCTGGTTGGCGAATCGTGCGAGCGCGTCGTTGAGCCCCGGCGTGTTGGTTTCGGAAAGCAGCTGGTTGTACACGCTCTGCTGCGACTGCACATTCCTCCAGGCCGATTCCAGCTTGGCGCTCCAGCTCTTGCCACCCAGACTTCCCAGCCATAGCGTGAAGGTCGGATTGTTACTGCCGCCGCTTTCCTTGGCGTAAGCGGCGCTGGCCTGTGCATAGATGGTGTCATAGTTGTTAGTTGCGAGCTGCAGCATGTTTCCGGCTTGGGCAATGTCGGCTTGCAGCTTCGGATCCGAAGTCGCGGCGCTGATGACGTTGAGCATCGAGCCGTAGCTGTCGTTGAAAGCGGTCCCGCCCGAGGAGTATTGACCTGTTGCGCTGAACTGCGGAACCGCCGAGCAGAAATCCCACTGCGCCGCCGTCGTGTAGCCGTTGGCTGCGATGGGCCAATCCCATGTCGTGAACGGATAGATCAGCTGGAAATTCTTCGGGCTGACTCCCAGCCCGGAAATGATCGCGCCGTAAAGATGATTCCATGCGCTGTCGTTGATATCTACCGCCGCCGCCAGCGCCAGCGGATGCTCGCGTGTCGTCGCGAGCGGGTGGTCGTTATTGTCGATGTTCAACGCAGCGATCGATGTCGTGTCCGTTCCACGCAGTAATTTGCGCATTTCATTCTCCTTGAGTGATTGGGTTCTTAAGATCAATGTCCGATGTTTTCGCGAATGAGGAGTCGCGATCCGCAGGATCTACCTGCGGCAAGGACATGCTTGCAGCGTCGCGCGCCTGCGTTCGGCCCTTCCTGGTCTCTGCTCGGTGTCACTTGAGTAAGTTCGCTGGCGGCGCGCTCGGCCGCGTCAAGTGCGTCACCGGCACATCGAAACTGCGCGCAAATTCGCGGGCGATGCGGAAGCGCACCGCGCGTCCGGTTTCGGCGCGTTTGATCGTAGTGAGCGACAGTTGAATGTTGCGGCGCCAGCAGTCGTCGGCGAGATCCTGTTGGCTCATGAACTTGGCTTGGCGCAGTTGGCGGAGCATGGCGCTGTCGAGCATCACGTGGCCGCGATTCAGGCGTTGGCTGACGGAAACCGCGGGTGCATCGGCGCTGCTGGTCCGCGCTTGTGGCGGCAGCGCATCTCCATCGGAATGGTGGAGATATGCGATGTCATCCCCGGTGTGTGCGTGAGCGTGCTGAACGTATGCAAGTTCCATGGAGGATCCCCGGATTGGACGGATGAAGGCCATCGCGTCGATGGCGGCGATGGCGTCGGGGTCTCTGTCCGTTGTGCTGTCTGTATGCGATGACTGGGTACGCATCATCGCGAGCGATCGAAGGCAGCGGTATGGACAGAGGCGGCGCCATGGGTTACAGGCTGCGCATGCGGCTGTTTCGACGCCTTCCTGCAACCTTCCAATCGCCAAGTGCTTGATGCACAAGCCTCTGTGCGACATCCGCCGCGCTGCGCCGTGTCTCTGCACGGGAGTCCGTTCCAATACCTTCCGGAAACCTTCCGGACGCTAAGCAATTGATCGATATAGAGATGTGCGATGTGGTGCAGCAGGCGAGGCGCTGTGTACGCCGTGCGCGTGAGGTGCTGCGGTGGGACATCGCTATCCCGGAAGGCATGCGTCCGGAGCCACGCGAGTGGTGGTGCATCGGTGTCTAGCCCGGGCGGTGCAGTGGCTCGCGGATGCGGAGGGCCACCGCGTCCGGGCGTTTCATCCCGGTCGCATCACTGCCAAGATTCAAGGCGTGATCGGGACGATCCAATAAGGGGAAGGTCTGCCGTCCGACGGCTGATAGACATAGATCTTCACCGCATTCCCATCCGGGAACGGGGTTGGGTACTGCACATCGCAGAGGAAGCAATAGTTGGTGCCTGCAACGATCTGGCTGGCGAATGCGAGCGGCGTGTACTTCGCGCCGAACAGCGGCTGCATGGCGGTCTCGAAGGCATCCTTGGCAAGTGGGGTCAGCGTGAAGTCGAAATTCGACCAGTCGCCGACGGGCACCGGGTTCGACATGACTGGCTCCTTGTCCGTGGTTGGGGTCACGATGCCGATGGTCGCCCGGCACTGCGGCAGCCGGACAACGACTGCGCTGCGACGTTTCCGGGCTTCATGTGTCTTCGCGGCTTCATCGTTGCAGGTCCGGTTCCGGCGGATGGAAGCTTTGTGGGCCCGTTCCGGTGCCGGGTCGGAGCGCCGCGCCTGGCGCGATGCTCCGCAAGACGAAGGCCCACCATCGCGGTGGGCCTTCGACGGCATCAGGGCTACTTGATCGGATCGTTGCTCGCCTGCGGGTCGCAGAAGATGATCGCTAGGGTGTTATTGCCGGACGTCAATTCCACGAAAACGCCGAAGTCGATCAATTGATGGGGGTGTAGGCTTATCGTCAGATGAGCCGACTTTCCATCGTCGCCCGTTTTGAACGCCTTGATCGGCGAATGTTTCGCCGTCACGCCTGTGGAACTGTAGTCGGTGATGACAGCCGAGGATCCATCGTTCGTGTCGTTGAGGAGTTCGATCTTGATGGTCGTCTTGCCATCGCCAAGCAGGACGAGATTGTTGGAATACGTCCCACGGTAATTGCCATGGCTTCCGGTGATGAGCAGCTTGATGGGCGGGATTTCAGGCTGGATCGAACTGCCGTTGTGAATGAATCTTGTCATGTTGGGACTTCCTGATAACGAGGTTGTATGTCGTGGCCGGAACAGGCCCGGCAACAGCGGCTTCCGGAAGATGCCTTCCGTCAGCGTCAGTCTGGTTCGTAAATAAGTGTTCCACAACGGGCGATGGATTTCAGTGCCTCCGCGGATTCTCTCCGGTGCTCGTTCCGGCAGCGATATCTGGAATCGAAGTGCGGTTGTGGCCGAGCAGCGCCATGAAATCAGGCTCGCGATAGCCGATGTCCGCCAGCCAGGCGATGTCCGGTTCGACGCGTTCGCGAGCGCCCAGCAGAAGGTGCGCGCTGACCCACGGCACGATGATATTCGGATCTCTGGAGGTGCCGGCCATCGTTCCGAGCAGGTCTATCGCGCGTTCCCAGTCGCTGCGGGCTTCGGCCGTCGATCCGATCCGTGAACGATAACGTCCCCGCTGAATCAGGCCTTTCGCGAGCATGGACCGTCCGTGGATGCCGCCCTTCGCATCTTCGGAGGTGCGTTCCAGCCCGAGGATGGCCCTGTCCCATTGCGCGCCGGCCCCGACGGTGCCGGGCAGGAAGCGCACGATCGAGAGGTGTGTGGCCGCCTCCAAACGCTGCAATGCCAGCGACGCATCACCAGAGGCCTTCATCTGCCGGATCAGCTTTTCGGCGATTGATGTGTGCGCGACACGGCGGCCGCGGTCTTCGCGTATAGCGACCATTTCGCCTGCTTCGATGTGCGCGATCGCGAGATCCCG
>JAYUIZ010000773.1:0-1404 GCA_043765595.1 Lysobacter sp.
CTTGGCCGGGTCGAACGAAACGACGGTGGCGAAGCCAGGAAAGCGGCCATTGAAGGCCTCGCCCTGATATTGGCCTGAGAAGCCGAGCGTGGAGCCCGTGGTCTGGACGTAATCGGCGGCGAAGGCAGGACCGGCGAGCAGCAGGCCAACGAAGAGCGCAGCGGTCAAGCGCGCGCAGGATGAAAGCGGTCGGATGGATTCACGCGGCATGGTCTGTATCCTGAGGGGGTGTGGTGTGGTTGGAGGTTGCTGCCGTTGTGGCGACAGGTCGTGTAGTGGTGTCGCCAACGCGCAGCCAGCCGCGCGGCAGCATGCGTGCGAGCGTGGCGTCGCGTTGGAACAGGTGGTGATAGAACGCGGCGCCGGCATGCGCCACGACCAGCAGTACGAGCAGCCAGAACATGATTTCATGTGCGTCCGCGGCCAGTTCGTGCAGGTCGTGATTCTTCTCGACGATGTACGGCAGATTGACCAGATGGAACCACTGCAGCGGGAAGCCCGCGGCCGAGTTCAGCACCCAGCCGCTGAGCGGGATCGCGAACAGCAGCGCATAGATGGCGAAGTGGGTGAGGCCGGCGATGCGTTCCTGCCAGCGCGGGGAGCCGGGCACCGGCTGCGGCGTGCCGGCATACAGGCGCCACAACAGACGCAGGGCGATCAGCGCGAGGATCGTGATGCCGATCGATTTGTGCAGGGCGTAGGTCTGGATCTTGTCCGGGCCGTTGGGCAGATCGCCCATGGTCAGGCCTAGCCAGGCCATGGTCAGGATCAGGACGACGACCAGCCAGTGCAGCAACTGGCTGACGCCGCCCCAGCGGTCGGGCGTGTTCTTCAGGGTCATGATGCGGGTTCCGTGGTGGTCTGGGGAAGGGCGCCTGTATCTGTGGCTGCCGGGGAGGAAGAGGCATCGATCGGGGCATCGGGTGCGTCGCCGTCGTCATCGTCGGCGCGGCTGCGGATGGCTTCAGCTTCGATCCGCAGCTCGACCGCATCGCCGATGACGCTTGGCCATGCATCGATACCGAAGTCCTTGCGGCTGAGCGCGGTGGTGGCCGAAAACCCGACCGTGCGCCGGAAGGGAGGCAGGGGGTGGCGCTTGACCGCATTGAGGGTCACGTCCAATACGATCTCGCGCGACACCCCGCGCAGGGTCAAGGTGCCGTACACCGAGGCGCGGTTTGGCGCGATCGGCTTGACGCGGGTGGAGACGAACATGGCATTGGGGTGGTCTTCGACATCTAGCAGATTGCCGGCCAGGGTCGCCTTGTTCCAACCGGCGTCGCCCATGTCCACGCGTGCCATCGGCACGCTGGCCCGCAGTGTGGCGACGCTCCAGTCTTCAGCATCGAAGACCAGCTGGCCGGTGCTGCCGGACACGGTCCCGATGGCTTTGGAGAACCCGGC
>JAYUIZ010000774.1:0-3956 GCA_043765595.1 Lysobacter sp.
CTGCGCCAAGGTGGCGCGGGCGCGGGCATCGCGCTCCTGCAGGCCTTCGATGCGGTCCTGCAGCTCCAGCATCGGCACCGTCCACCACGCATGGATCAGGACGAAATAAGCGACCAGCAGCGCACCGGCCAGCAGGCCGAGCGCGATCCAGCGTTCGCGGGCGGTCACCGCCGTCATGCCGGGAGTCATGGTTCGCGCACCGGGTTGCTGGCGCGCGGCCGCGCCGGTTTATCGGCGGCGGACGGGACGATCGTGAGTTCGGCCATCAGGTTGAAGCGGTCCTTGCCCTTGGTCGGATCCGGCATCAGCGCGCCGGTCAGATTCATCGAATGCCAGAGTTTGGAGCCCTGCAACCTTTCGACCAGACGCGGCGCCTCGGAGCTGAGCCCGACGAGCATGATCCGCTCGCCCTCGATGCTCACCCGTTCGATGTAGGTACTGTCGGGCAGGCGCCGGCTGAGCTCGTCCAACACTTCGACCGTGCTGGGACGGCCGCTGCGGGTCTGCTGAAGAAAGCGCAGACCTTCGACCTGATCGACCAGTTGCTTGCGCTCGGCCGAGACCTTCGCCGCCTGTTGGCCGAGGCGTTTGGCTTCGACCTCGAGCGCGTCGGCCGCGGCCTCGCGGTTGTGCAGGATTTGCCACAGGCCAGCGCCCAGCGCGACCAGCGCGACGACCGCCAGACCGAAATTCCAGATTGCGCGCGGATCGCGGCGGCGGCGGCGCTGGGCACCGGGCAGCAGGTTCACGCCGAGCGGCAGGCCACTGGCGTCGGCCATGTCGACACCGGCCAAGGTGGCAACCAGCGGCTCGCCCAGCGCGGTCAGCGCGCGTTCGAAGCTGGCGCGCGGCACCACGATCAGTTCGGCGTCGATCTGGCCATCGCCGCGACGGCCGAGCACGCGCGCGTCGTAATAGACGTCGGCGAGGGTGAAGGGCGTCTGTCGGTCGATCTCGAAACCGAGCACTTCGCGCAGGCGGTCGGCGGCGGCGGCAGGCAGCGAAAGCCTGCGACGCAGGCCGTCGCGCTCGGGCAGCAGCAGCCAGCGCGGCAGGCTGTTGATCCGCGGCGACAGCAGTTGCGACAGCGGTTCTTCGCCCGCGGCAGCGGCAGCGTCCCAAGGCAGTTCGGTCAGCTCGCGGATCGGGGATTCGCCGGGCTGAGCCGGCAGGGTCAGGGCGAGCGACAGGCTGTCGTTGTGGCGGCGCAACAGCAACCGCTGCTGCGCAAGACCGAACACCGCGCGCAGCCGCGGCGGCAGCGCGCTGGCCAGCGCGGTCGTCCACCAGGCCCAGAAGCCGCGCAGCCCCGGCCAGGCACGGGCGAATCCGCCCTGCGGCAGCTTCGACGAGGCTTTAACGGGCGTCGCGTTGTCGGCGGTAGTGCTCAGATGCAGTCCTCGATCGATCGCACGACGCGCCGCCGGAGCGGCGCGCCATAGGTAAAAGAACCCCGAATCGTTCGGAGTCCGGCATTGGAAACGAACCGGTTGGGAACGAACCGGTGGGAGCTACAGGCCGTCGCGTGGTTCATCGCACGATCGCCCCGTCTTCCCAGCGCAGCGGAGTGTAGGCCGAGCCCGGCAGTCCGCTGTTTCCGGCGCGCACAACGGCGCGCAGAACCGACACGCGTCCGTCACGCAGCCGCGCCCGGCTATCGATACTATACGTGCCTGTGCCGGCACCGACGAGCAGGCCGGCCTCGCTCGGCTGGCGCGGGCGCCGACGTTCGGCGAGCGTACGCTCCGCATCAACCCCCAGCGCCCGTAGCACTTCGGCGCTGGCGTATTGCTCGGAAGGACGACCCTGCCCGCTGTAGACCGTCAGGTGTGGCCCAAGTTTCAGAAACAGTTCCGGGGTCATGCCCAGCACCAGCTGCAACTCGCCCACGGTCTCGAACGGCGCATCCTTGGCGCCGTACGGCAGCTCTTCGCTGCTGTAGTCGCCATCTTCGGCGCCGCCTTCCACCTGGGTCAGAGTGTCAGCATCGCGCCAGTCCACGATCGCGGCGGCGATCTTGCGCGCCGGCTCGCGCTCGGCGCCCACTGCCACCATCAGGCCAGCAAGCAGATCCAGATCGGCGGCATTGATGTCGACCTTGCCGGACTCGTCGACGAGGGTGATCACCACTTCCGCTTCGCCAAAACGCCAGTTGTATTCGCGACCGTCGGGCAGCCATTGCCGCACCGGGTCCAGATCGACCACCCGGGTCATCGCATATTCCAGACCGGCGCGGGCGGCCTGATCGGCAACCACGCCGTGGCTCAGCACCCGGCCCTGCAGATATTCGACCCGCGCGATCAGCGCGAATGCGCCGACCACTGCGGTCAACATCAGGATCAGCCAGAGCACCAGCAGCAGCGCCGCGCCTTGTGACCCGCGACGTTGTACGCCTTCGGCAAGCGCACGGTCGAAGCGCGCGCTGCTCACAGCGGCACAGGGATGTGCCGCCAGCGGCCGTACACGATCGAGTACAGCCGGCGAAGATCCGCTCGGACATGCGCCGAGCGGATCTTTCTGAAATACCGTCAGGATGGTGATCATTCGAGACATCAATTGGGCGCCTGCGAGAACCCGCCATAGCTGGCAGCCTGCGGCAGCGACACCACCAGCGGCGGCCAGCGATCGCCGTAGCCGTCCAGAATGTCGATCCGCACCTGCAGCGGCATGCGGTCGTTCTGTTCCCAGGTGTCCTCCCAGTCACTGATCCGGTTCTGCGCATCCAGCGCGCGGTAGCGGATCTTCACCTCGCGCAGCCCGCCGGCCAGCAGTTCGGGCGGACGCGGGCTGCGTTCAGCGTTGACCTTGCTGGCCAGCGCCACCGCGAATTCGATCTGCAGGCGCAGGCCATCGTCGTCCTCGACCACGGTGATGTCGTGCAGATGCGGGCCGCCACGGCCGAGATAGGCCGGCAGGTCGGCGACGAAACGGATGCGGTCGGGCGCGCCGGTGAAGCGCACCTGCGCGCCGGTACTTTCCACCACGTCGTAGGAAATCGGCAGCGCCGAGGCGATGCGCCTGCGCAGGAAGCCTTCGACCGCGCGCATGCGCTCGTTGCGCTGCGACTGCTGCTCGCCGCGCGTCGCCGCAGCCGACGCAGCGCGCAGGGTCGCGAAGCCGAGCGTCATCGCCGCCGCCAACAGCACGGTGGCGACCAGGAGTTCGATCAGGGTGAAACCCGCGGCGCCGCGACGGGCGGGACGCGCGGCCCGCATCCCCCGTCGCAAGGTGATGCCCGATAAAGTCATGGCACCACCCCGGCGGCATTGATGTCGGTCGGCGTGACCAGCCGCAGCGACTGCAGGCGCAGGCGCTTGCGCGGGCCGCCTTCGCCCCAGGTCATCACCAGATCCAACTCCAGCAGCTGCGGCGCGCCCAGCACTTGGCCCTGCGGCCGCGTCGCCGACGGGTCGCGGAACGGGCTGACGCTCATCTCCCAGCGGAAGCGACCCTCTTCGAGTTCGCCATCGCGCTGGCCCACCGCAAGCGCTTCGCCGACGCCGGCCTGGTCCAGCAGCGTCTGCGCGTGCAGCGCGGCGCGGCCGTAATCGGTGGATGTCCGCACCTGTTTGGTCGCATTGGTCAGCGAACCCAGCAGCAGCGTCAAGCCGAAAGCGAGCAGCGCGAACGCCACCACCACTTCGATCAGCGTGTAACCGCGCTGCGCGGCTTTGCGCCCGATGCGACCTGCGCGCCTCATCGTTCGGCCTCGCCGCGATGCACGCCGATTTCGCCGGTCAGCCAGGCGATATCGACATTCCAAACCGCCCTTTTGTGACTGAACTGGATGCGCCCGCCGGTGGAGGCGCCGTCCTCGAAGAACAGCACCACGCCCTCGCCGTCGCGGGTCTGCACCTGACGCACACCGATGAACTTCACGTCGAGCGTCTTCGGCACTTCGCCGTGTCGATTCTTGGCGCCGGTCCAACTGCGCTTGTCCGGCACGATCAAGAACC
>JAYUIZ010000775.1:0-1402 GCA_043765595.1 Lysobacter sp.
CGACGACCAGCAGCAGGTAGGCCATTTCGTTTTTCGGCCGGCCCAGGATGTCATTGAGAAAGCCCATCGGGCTTGGGGTGTGGGTCAAGGTCGCCAATCCGGCGCGATGCAGTGCGGCGATCAGCAGGCCACTGGCGATGCCGACGGATTCGTGTGGGTAGTAGCGCTTCACCTTGTCGCCGGCGGCGTCGAAGGCGAAGCATTCGTAGAAAATACCGATCAGCCAAGGTGCGGTGTCGAGGAAGGGCTTGTCGGCGTCGGTACCCAGCGGCGCCAGCGCGTCCAGCCATTCTTCCGGTGCGCGACGGCTGTAGAACTCGCGCTCCTCGGCCTCGGCGGCTTCGCGGATGCGGTGTTTGATAACCGCGTCCTGCACCGCGACGAAGCGCCACGGCTGCTGGTTCGCGCCGCTGGGCGCGGTGCCGGCGGCGCGCAGGCAGTGTTCGATGACCTCGCGCGGCACCGGCGTCGACGCGTAATCGCGGACGGTGCGGCGGCGGGCGAGTTCGTCGGCGAAATCGCGGGCCGCAGCGATGCGCGCGTCGTCGGACAGCGGCGGCATCAGCGGCAAGCGTACGGTGTGGTGATTCGGCATCGTCGGATCCTGTCCGGTGAACCGGGAGAGCGCAGCGCGCCCGAGCGGCCGAACCATAGCAGGCAGCCGACCGTTCCGCGCGGCCGGTTGAGCGCGCCGCGACGGCTGACTACACTCGGCGGCTGCGCGCAGGCGCCGCAACCGGCCGGGGGCCTCAATGCATCCATTACTCATCCTGTCGTTGGCGCTGCAGATCGGCTGCGCTGTGCATGCGGTACGTACCGGTCGCCCCAGCTACTGGCTGTTCGTGCTGCTGGCGGGGTCTTACATCGGCGTCGCCGTCTATGTGATCGCCGAAGTGTTGCCGGATCTGCGCCACAGCCGCGCAGCGCGGCAGGCGCTGCGCAGCGCGCACGACCGCATCGATCCGGATCGCCGCAAGCGCGAGGCCACCCGCCAGCTCGATGTCGCGGACACGCTCGACAACCGCCGCCGTCTGGCCAAGGAGAGCTTCGACAGCGGCGACTATCAGCAGGCGGCGGAGTTATACCGTTCCGGCCTGCGCGGTCTGTACGCGACCGACCCTGAGCTGATGCTGGGTCTGGCGCGCGCGCAGTTTGCGCTGAATCTGCACGCAGAAGCCCGGCAGACCCTGGATGCGCTGATTGCAGCCAACCCAGCGTTCCGATCGAGCGAAGGCCACCTCTTGTACGCGCGCTGCCTGGAAGCCTCCGGCGATGCCGCTGCTGCCATCCAGGAATACGAGGCACTAGCAGCCTGTCGGACTTGACCTGATCGCCGCGCGCCTTGAGTGCTTTATTCAGACAATGCGCCGTATTGGTGCGCAAATAGTCCTTTGATCCGCCG
>JAYUIZ010000776.1:0-3952 GCA_043765595.1 Lysobacter sp.
CCACATGGAAGCGGACCCCGAGGTAAGGGGCGGGCGGCTCAGACCCAGTCGCCCCGGGTCGGTAGAATAGGAGCGGAACCGGGCACACTGCGGACTCGACGCGAGTGCGCCGGCCTGCCTACCCTCGCCGTCGAAGGACCGCACCTTGAAGTCTGCCCTCACAATTTTGATCCTTTCGATGGTGGCACTTTCCGCATGTGCCCAGCCATCTCAGCTATCCGACCAGGATCGCGCTAACAAGGCGGCTGAGCAGGCGGCGGCTAAGGCCGACCAAGCCGCCATGGACAGTGCACCCCATCCCAAGACTGCTGATCATCAGGAGGACGCGGCAGTGAACCATCAAGCAACAGGGCACGACGCCGTCGCTGCTGAAACGATCCCTGCATCCGAACTCGTCGATCGCATCATGGCGTTCGCGGATGGATTTCGTGATGCACAGGACACGATGCCGGAGCACTACGAAGCGAACTTCAAGCTCCGATTGACGCAAGACAAAGAGGTCCCCACGTGGATCACGGGAAGTGGCGCGGTGTCCGAGGGCTGGAAGTATTTCCTTCGACTCGAACGCCGCCGAAGCGAGCCGGAATTGGGCTACACCGGTGAGATTAGCTTTCCGGTCGATCATTGGCCGGGCCGCATGCATGAGGCCAAGACTTGCACAATCCCGATCGAACAACTCGTTGCGAGGTTTCGTGAGAAGGGCTATCAGATCGACGAGATAAAGGGCGGCGCGAAGTTTCGCGGAGGATGGAGCGCGAGTCGAAACCTTCCAGGCGGGAAAACAGGTCTGGGCATCGGGATCCACGAAAGCTTTGTTTATGATGAGGCTGGAACGCTCATCCAGAAATGCGTTTCCGATATCGTCATCAATCACGGACCGATTGAGCCATGAGTAAGCCTGATCCTGAGCTTCAAACACTCATTGACGAGTTCGCAAAGCAGCGTGGACTGCCCGCAAATGCCGTCAGAAATCTGCAAGAGGCGGTGGAGACGTCCGGATATCTTGCCAACCGCATGCACGATGAAATACAAAGTGGCCGATTGAAGCATCTGACGGTGTCGGACAACCCCAATGAAGGTGGCCATTTCAACGACAAGACGGGCACCTTGGCGATCAGCCGCGATGTGTTCTTGCCGCAAGATGCTCGCGAAGACCGCAGTGTTGTCGTTGATCGCGTCGTTGCCGTAATGGGCCATGAAATCGGACATGGTGGCCAGGCCCAATGGCGTGCCTTGGAATTGAAAAACTTACAGGACTCGGTCCAGACTGCGGTGTGGACGCAGCGCGATCCCCCAAACAATTTCATGGATCTGACCCAGCCGGTTGGTCGCTATCTCGACTTCACCCGAAAGGATGAAGCGATGGCTGAAATTTCCGGATGGAACGCCCTCGCGGATCGCGTGAGAGGCGACAGGGCGAGCGTCCCAATGCAGGAAATGCTCAGTCGGCAACAGGTTGGCACGCAGTTTGTTGAGCGTCAGCCCGACGGTAAGTATCAACTGGCAGAAGGCATTCAGTTGTCGCCTGAGGGCAATATCCTCATCGGCAAGCCGATGCAGCAGTCTGCCAATTTGGAAGCGGCGGCGTTGAGTTATTACGATCTGCCGGCAGAGCAAGCGAAACTTGGCAAACATGGTGATGCTAACTATCGCAACCTCTACGGTGCGTATGCGATGGGCGTGGTCGCGTCTACGGTGAATTCAGCGGAACGAGAGCTTGGAAGAGATGCGGATGAAATCCGTCTGGACATGGCGTCGCTCAAACTGGACAGGACCAAGCTGGAACGCGCGGGGCTCGATCTGGATGGGCAGTCGATGTATTTCACCGACACAAGCCACGGAAAGCTGCGTGGCGTCAGTCTGAGTCATACTGGCCGCGGTTCGGGCAACACACCTGACGCCCAACCTGACAACGATCAGCAAAGGACCACACCGTCCGCCAATGCCCTCAGCCCTGCCGATCAACAGCTTCATCAACGCATGTTGGAAGTCGGACGTGCCCATGGTCTGGACGACGAGCGCAGCGGCAACCTTGCCGCCCAGGGCCTACTTGCCTTCAAGCAGGACAAGCTCACTGGTCGGGCCGACGATGTCGGCATCTATGGCGGCAACCTGATGACGTCATACTTTCCGTTCGGCAAAGATCGTGAGCCGAACCATCACACGCCACCGCTTGATGTCGAGGCCGCTTCAAAGGTGCCGTCGCAGCAGACGTTGCAGGAAGTGATCAAGGTCGACCAGCAGCAACAGGTCCAAAAGCAGAGCATGTCGCAACAGCAAACTCAGGAGCAGGGCGGGCCGACGATGGGGGCGAGGGCAATGTGATTACGTCGTTATGCCAATCGTTACCATCGTATCTAGTGAATTTTTCGCCTTTATTTTTTATTTTTCTATTGATCCACCTTGTCGCAATGGAGACTCTCATGAATGGAAAAATTTAACTGTAAGTGAAATTTTCTCGAAAGCCTGGCCCAGCATGCTCTGATCACGCACAACCCCGTATTGCATGTATGCAGCGCATAACAACAAGGAGTAACATATGAAAGGTAAGGGCTCAATCTCTTCGTCAATCCCTATCAAACCGACTGACCAATCATTGGGAAACCGAGGTGATGGATCTGAAAATCGCTACGAAAACGGCGAAATCAATCAAGAATTACCGGACGCTGGTGAGCCGCTGCCTGCTGCGAAATCCGTAGGAACTGCACCCAGCCAGCCCACGGGCAAGGTCAAAGCAGAGCCCCGGAGAGTCGTTTTGCAGGATATTCCAATGTCGGATCCACGCTACCATCAGGGGCTGCGGGTCGCCATACGAGATCCAATAGCGGATAGCGAAATTGGCGTGTTCATTGATCATCCTGCAGCAAGCTCATATATGAAAGCCCACGATATGTTCGAGAGGGACTAGATCAAGACTCCCTCAGGGCAAACATGCCAGGAATGATTTTGCCTTGACTGTCTATTGGCAAAAATACGCTCGCAATGTCTACCTTCTGCACGCGAGGAGCATTTTCAGGAGATCGATTTTCCCAATTTCGATGCCAGTGCTCAATACAAGTCTTTGTAGCCAAGTCAGCTTCTTTCTTTGCCTCAACGACAGGAAGCCGACCTAATGCTGCAAGGAACGCGTTATTCCAGAATTCTTCTATTGTCATGATGTGCCTCCGCTTATTTGGAGGCACGATAAGGGCAGATAAACGCCTGTCAAGACTACCGTCAGACTCGACGATTACACCTGTATTGACGGTAGGGCGGCCCTGAGTGCAGCTACAAGCGCTTCTCCATCTTTATGAAGCACGGAGCGCATGAGCCATTCTTCGAAAGAGTCCAGCCTCGACTGCTTCATGCGGGCGGCAGCAATCGAGAGCATGCCTTTGTTGTCCATCAGAGCCAAAAAGGCCGAAGTGTCGCGTTGATCGACCGCTGCTTGGATGGCCGCGCGCCGATCTTCTGCAAGTGCCGCAATGTCGATCGCTTGAATCTTTTGCGAAAACTGAGCCCCAAGGTCCGCAATTTGCTTCGGGCTGTCCAGGCTGAGTCGCTTCAATGTCTGGTCCAACTTCCTAAGCGCAAAGCGAATGGCGGCCTTCTCAATGTGCGCGGCTGTGCCGAACGTGGTGAACATCGCGTCGTGTATCTGGTGCCTTCTTGCGTTAGCATCAGCTTCGCCGTATTTCTCCATCGCTGCGATTTGGCCGAGCACGCTCGGAAGTAGGAACAAGTTCTCGATTTCTGAGACTGGTAGGATATGGATTCCAAGGCTTTCCAGATGATCCGCAGATGCTTGATCGTGCCCATCCGCATCGATTAGACCTTTGCACTCGATTCTAGTGAACTGTGGTGAGGCACGATATGTCGACACAGAGTGAATCACAGCTTCGCATGATCCACGAGGTATAACCGTCCAGTCCGGGTATATGGCGCGATATGTTGCAAGATCGAGCGTCTCAGG
>JAYUIZ010000777.1:0-1402 GCA_043765595.1 Lysobacter sp.
AGCCCGTTGACATCTGCCTCGTCATCTTTGGTTTCGATATCCGATAACGACATCCTGATCCGCCAACTGACAGCAGAGGATGTCGACGCGTTGTTTGAAACAGTATCGGCGTCGCTGTCCACGCTGTCGCAGTGGCTGCCATGGGCGAAGCCCGGCTACGCCCGTAGCGACAGCGCGGCGTGGATCGCGCACTGCCAGCGCACATGGAGCACCGGCGTCGGCTATCACCCCGGTATCTTCGATGCGGCATCGGGCATCCTGCAAGGCGGCGTCGGTTTCAGCCATGTGAACGCGATGCGGCGTTCGGCGAATCTCGGCTATTGGGTCGCCGATGCAGCACGCGGCCGCGAGGTCGCGGTGACGGCCGCACGACTGGCCGCAAGCTGGGCGTTCGATGAACTCGGGCTGCAGCGCATCGAAATCCTGGTCCAGCCCGAAAACACCGCCAGCCTGCGCGTGGCGGTGAAACTCGGCGCGGTCTGCGAGGGCATCGCCCGCAACGGCATCATCATCGACGGCCAGCCCCACGAAGCCATCGTGCATTCGCTGATTCCCGACGATCTTGTGCCGGCCTGATCACCGCAGGCTCTCGCACGGACGAGGCATGCGACGTTGACCAGATCGAAACTTCGGTCAGAATCCAGCCATGACGAACTCCCCCCGACCCGTCTCCGTCCTCACCATCGCCGGTTCCGATTCCGGCGGCGGTGCCGGCATCCAGGCCGATCTCAAAACCTTCGCCGCGCATCGCGTGCACGGCCTTTGCGCGATCGCCGCGCTCACCGCGCAGCACACCCGCGGGGTGAGCGCGGTGGAAGTGCCCGCAGCCGCGTTCCTGCGCGCACAGATCGACGCCTGCTTCGACGATTTCGACATCGGCGCGGTCAAGATCGGCATGCTCGCCAACAGCGACACGATCCATGCGGTGGTCAAGGCGCTGGACCAGCACTGCCCGCGCCACATCGTGGTCGATCCGGTGATGATCGCTACCTCTGGCGCCAGGCTGCTGGCCAAGGACGCGATTGACGTGTTGCGCAAGCGGCTATTGCCGATGGCCACGCTGATCACGCCAAACCTGCCGGAAGCCGAGCTGCTGCTGGGTCGTGCCATTCCCGACCTCGACGCGATGCGCGAAGCCTGCGATGCGCTGCTGGATCTGGGCGCCGGCGCGGTGCTGCTGAAGGGCGGCCATCTCGCAGAAAGCGCTGACATTGAAGGCAATGATGTGGTCGACCTGTTTTCGGAACGACGCGAGAGCGGCGGCCGCATCCGCCGCGAAATCCGTCATCCGCGGCTTGCGGTGAATGCGCACGGCACCGGCTGCACCCTGGCCGCCGCGGTCGCCGCCCAGCTCGCGCTGGGCGCTGATTTGGCCGATGCCTGCCATTCCGCATCCGATTAT
>JAYUIZ010000778.1:0-3952 GCA_043765595.1 Lysobacter sp.
AGAACGCAACATCTCCACGGTCGAAGACCCGGTGGAAATCCGCCTCCCCGGCATCAACCAGGTGCAACAAAACCAGAAGCGCGGCATGACCTTCGCCGCTGCGCTCCGCAGCTTTCTGCGTCAGGATCCCGACGTGATCATGGTCGGCGAGATCCGCGACCTTGAGACCGCTGAAATCGCCATCAAGGCGGCCCAGACCGGTCACATGGTGCTGTCGACCCTGCACACCAACGATGCGCCGCAGACCATCTCGCGCCTGATGAATATGGGCATCGCGCCGTTCAATATCACCTCGTCGGTGAGTCTGGTGATCGCCCAGCGTCTCGCGCGCAGGCTGTGCAACAACTGCAAACGCGAAGCGGTACTCCCCGAACATGCACTGCTCGCCGAGGGCTACACGGCCGACGATGTGCATGCCGGGATCCGTCTGTATGAAGCAGTGGGCTGCGCCGAATGTACGGGCGGCTACAAGGGCCGCACCGGCATCTACGAAGTCATGCCGATGACCGAGAAGATCCAGGCCATCGTGCTGCAGGGTGGCAATGCCATGCAGATCGCCGAGGCCGCGCAGGCGTCCGGCGTGAAGAACCTGCGTCAATCTGCGCTGCTGAAAGCCAGAAACGGCCTCACCAGCCTCGCCGAAATCAACCGCGTCACCAAGGACTAAGCCATGGCCGCATCCCGCACCGCTGCGAAAACCGCCCCCGCCTCCGAACGCGCCGGCAATCAGATGCCGACCTTCGTGTGGGAAGGCAACGACAAACGCGGCATCAAGATGAAGGGCGAACAGCAGGCCAAGAACGGCAACCTGCTGCGCGCCGAGCTGCGCCGCCTGGGCATCACGCCCACCGTGGTCAAGCCCAAGCCCAAACCGCTGTTCGGCGCCGCCGGCAGCAAGGTCAGTGCCAAGGACATCGCGATCTTCAGCCGCCAGATCGCCACGATGATGAAGTCGGGCGTGCCGCTGGTGCAGTCACTGGAGATCATCGGCAACGGCCAGAAGAATTTGCGGATGAAGAATCTGGTCGACGCCGTGCGCGTCGATATCGAAGGCGGCTCGTCGATCTACGAGGCGATGAGCAAGCATCCTGTGTATTTCGACGAGCTGTACCGCAACCTCGTGCGCGCCGGCGAATCAGCTGGCGTGCTCGAAACCGTGCTGGACACCATCGCGACCTACAAGGAAAACACCGAGGCGCTGAAGGGCAAGATCAAGAAAGCGCTGTTCTACCCGGCGATGGTCATTGTGGTGGCGATCCTGGTCAGCTCGGTCATGCTTGTGTTCGTGGTGCCGCAGTTCGAGGACGTGTTCAAAAACTTCGGCGCCGAACTTCCCGCCTTCACCCAGCTGATCGTGAAATTTTCGCGCTTTATGGTGTCTTGGTGGTGGCTGATGCTGGGCATCGCCATCGCCGCCATCGCGACTTTCATCTTCGCGTACAAACGCTCGCCGGCGTTCCAGCACTTCCTCGACAAGGTGATTCTGAAGGTGCCGGTGCTCGGCGCGATCATGCACAACTCCGCGATTGCACGCTTCGCGCGCACCCTCGCCACCACCTTCAAGGCCGGCGTGCCGTTGGTCGAAGCGCTGGAAAGCGTCGCCGGCGCCACCGGCAACTCGCTCTACGAAAAAGCCGTGTGGCGTATCCGTGAGGATGTGTCTGTCGGCTATCCGGTCAACATGGCGATGAAACAGGTCAACCTGTTCCCGCACATGGTCGTCCAGATGACCGCAATCGGCGAGGAAGCCGGCGCGCTCGACACCATGTTGTTCAAGGTCGCCGAGTTCTACGAGCAGGAAGTGAACAATGCCGTGGACGCACTGGCCAGCCTATTGGAACCGATGATCATGGTCATCATCGGTGTGATGGTGGGCAGCATGGTCGTCGGCATGTACTTGCCGATCTTCAAACTCGCCGCCGCGGTTGGCGGCTGAGTCCGGGTCCGCGCATCGATGGCGTTCCTTGATCAGAATCCGGCGATCGGTTTTCCGATCGCCGCGGGCCTTGGGCTGCTCGTCGGCAGCTTCCTCAACGTGGTAATTCTGCGTCTGCCGAAACGGCTGGAGTGGGAGTGGAAACGCGATGCCCTTGACGAGCTGGGACAGGGTGACCTGTACGATCCGCCGCCACCCGGCATCGTGGTCGAGCCTTCGCATTGCCCGCACTGCCAGCACAAGCTGTCGTGGTACGAAAACATCCCGGTCTTCAGCTGGCTCGCGCTGCTCGGCCGCTGCCGCAACTGTAAGACGCCGATCTCGATCCAATATCCCGCTGTCGAACTGCTGACAATGCTGCTGGTTGTTGCCAGCGTCTGGCGTTTCGGCTTCGGCTGGCAGGGCTTCGGTGCATCGCTGCTGAGCTGTTTCCTGATCGCGGGCGCGGGCATGGACCTGCGCACCAAACTGTTGCCCGATCAGATCACGCTTTCGTTGCTGTGGCTGGGCCTCATCGCCAGCGTTGATAACCTGTTTGTGCCCGCCAAGGAAGCCATTGCCGGCGCGGTGCTGGGCTACGTCTCACTGTGGACGGTGTACTGGGTGTTTAAACAGCTGACCGGCAAGGTCGGCATGGGGCACGGCGACTTCAAACTGCTGGCGGCGCTGGGCGCCTGGGCCGGCTACAAGGCCCTGCTGCCGATCGCGCTGATGTCGTCGCTGGTCGGCGCCATCATCGGCTCGATCTTCCTTGCGATGCAGGGCCGCGATCGCAACACCCAGATCCCGTTCGGCCCCTATCTCGCCGTTGCCGGCTGGATCGTCTTCATGTGGGGCGATGTGATCATCGGCACCTACATGCGCGTGTCGGGAATGGAGTGACCACATGTCCCGTCTTCCGCAGAGCGAACTTTCGCGGAGCGGGCTTTCGCAAGGCATGTACTGCGTCGGCCTGACAGGCGGCATCGCCTCGGGCAAGTCCGCAGTCGCGCACGCCTTCGAAGCCTTGGACATCGTTGTCGCCGATGCCGACATCGCCGCGCGCGAAGCAGTCGCTCCCGATAGCGAGGGCTTGGCCGAAGTGGTCGCCGCGTTCGGTCAAGATGTTCTCGATGACATCGGCACCCTCGACCGCGGCGCAATGCGCAAACGCGTGTTCGGCGACGATGCCGCGCGCAAACGGCTCGAAGCCATCATCCATCCTCGCGTCCGCGAGTCGCTCGCGCGGCAATGTGCGCAGGCGACGAGCCCGTATGCGATTGTCGCGATCCCGCTGTTGGCGGAAGTCGGCGCACGCAGCGCCTATCCGTGGCTTCATCGCATCCTAGTCGTTGACGTGCCGGTCGATGTGCAGCACGCACGACTGATCCAGCGCGACGATATCGACGCCGCACTCGCCGACAAGATGATCGCCGCGCAGGCGACCCGCGAACAGCGGCTCGCCATCGCCGACGACATCCTCGTCAATACCGGCAGCCTCGATGATCTGCGAAGGCATGTCGCTGTATTGGATGCCCGGTATCGTAGCCTCGCAAAGATTTCGTAGGGTGGGCTTCAGCCCACCATCAAAACATCTCAGTAGCTGCAACCATCAATCAACATCGAACAAGCATCCCATTCGCCCATCATCACCCATCACCCCAATCAGGCGGATATATACCAGACCGGGCATATCGGTGAAACGACGAGAACGGCCATAATCCACGGCCATCGTCACATACCCGTGTTTCACCGGGTTGTAATGGATGTAGTCGATATGGTGTTTGAGATCGTCATCGTCTTCGATCAGATGTTCCCAATAGCGGCGTTGCCAGATGCCCCGTTCGCCTCGCGCGACGCGAGTGACTGAACGCCGCTCGGTTCTTGGCAAACTCAAGCTGAAATCCGTTTTGATACGACGCCAGAGGCGTGGCGAAATCGGCATCGCCTTCCGGCAATCGCCAGATCCAGTGCATCTGATCCGGCAACACCACCCAAGCGACGACCGAAAATGGGCGGCGCGATCGCTCAAGAGCA
>JAYUIZ010000779.1:0-1399 GCA_043765595.1 Lysobacter sp.
GACGATTTGCAGCACCTCGGCGGCCAGGCGGCCGGCGACGCGCATGCGCTCGATGTCTTCAGGGGTTTTAATGGTCATGGCCATGAGCGACATTATTGCCCATCCGGCCCGGCTTTGCCTCAATGGCTTGCCACTGCGACTTGCCTGCAAGTGCCTGTTGCGGCTAGAATCTCGCGGCTCGACACCGGGTTTACCCGCTGAAGACCGCCCACGACGGGCACAGCATCCAACCGGAATCATCCGTTCGGGACGCAGTCGAATCCACACCCGCCGCAATCCCCCGTCCCGGGGTGTCCCCGAAAGCCGTTCGCGGCCCGCCTTCACCGGCACGAGGATCTGGAGACGGCGCAGCGGGGAGGCCCAACCCCGGAACCACGCGGCCCGCTTTTATGGCGGACGCACCGCCCACACCCGATCCCAGATCGCGGCGGTTGGTTCCATTACTCGGAGTTTCGCAATGCCTCAGATCACCATGCGCCAGATGCTGGAAGCCGGCGTCCATTTCGGCCACCAGACCCGTTACTGGAACCCGAAGATGGGTCCGTACATCTTCGGCGCCCGCGGCAAGATCCACATCATCAATCTCGAGAAGACGGTTCCGCTGTTCAACGACGCGATGAACTTCATCTCGGGCATTGCCCAGAAGCGCGGCATCATCCTGTTTCTTGGCACCAAGCGCAGCGCGCGCGATTCGGTGAAGGAAGAGGCCGAGCGTTGCGGCATGCCGTACATGACCCAGCGCTGGCTGGGCGGCACGCTCACCAATTTCCGCACCGTGAAGCAGTCGGTCGCCCGCCTGAAGGAACTGGAAGCCGCCGAAACCGACGGTACGTTCCAGAAGATCGTCAAGCACGAAGTGCTGAGCCTGCGTCGCGAACGCGAGAAGCTGTTCGCCTCGCTGGGCGGCATCAAGGAAATGAACCGTCTGCCCGACGCGCTGTTCGTGATCGATATCGGCCACGAAGACATCGCGATCAAGGAAGCCAAGAAGCTCGGCATCCCGGTCATCGCTGTCGTCGATACCAATTACGACCCCAACCTCGTCGACTATGCCATCCCGGGCAACGACGATGCCATCCGCGCGGTGCAGCTGTACGCCCGTGCCGCCGCCGACGCGGTGCTGGAAGGCAAGGCCGCCGCGCCGCAGGCCGCAACCGTCCGCGAGGAAGAGTTCGCCGAAGGCGAGAACGACGGCAAGCGCGGCCCGCGCGGTGCGCGTGGCGCAGGCAAGAAGCCGGAAGGCAAGAAGTCCGAAGCCTCCGCTCCGGTCGAGGCTTCTGCGGCGACCGAAGCGACCGCACCGAGCGAAGCGCCGGTCGAGGCTGCTGCGGCGACCGAAGTCGCCGCACCTAGCGAAGCGCCGGCCGCCGAGTAATCGGCCCCGCGTCATCGGCAAGTC
>JAYUIZ010000780.1:0-3945 GCA_043765595.1 Lysobacter sp.
ATTCAACCTTCTCCAGCAGTTGCGCGATCTGAGCCTTGAGCTCCTGGATCTCGCTGTCCCTGGATTGTGCGGAAGCGGAGGCGCTGGTGCCCGCGAGGGCGGCGCCGATGGCGATGGCGAGAATGGCATGACGCATGGTGGTGTCCCCGGAGGTTGGATGCTGCAAGTAGTGGCTGGAGCCGGATTCCCGCATCGGCGCGCGCGACGGCGCACAGCGGCGAAACCCGTTAAGAGGATGTAAACGGCCGCTAGAGTGCGACCCGAATCTGACAACTGGATGTTGCAAACATGACCTTATTGTGACGGTCGCTTCGCGGCGATTGCAGTCCAATTGTCTTAATGGGTGGCCAGAGTCCACGCCTGCAGGCCCGAAACCGGGCACATGGAGGCATCCCCGATCGCAGGATTCTCCGGAAATTACTCACGGAATCGCAAATCCTATGCCCGCATCGTCCGTAGATGCGGGGATGTCATATTTTTGTCATCTTGCACACATGCCGCTGTCATCCGGCTCCGCTCCAATGTGTCGCATTCGGGACAACCCGAACCGCAACCCCAAATGAGGAGCACCTCCGTGTTCAAGTCGATCAAGTCGCAGGCCGCCGTACTCGTCATCGCCGGCAGCGCTATCTTCAACGCCCAAGCCGCAGACATCACCGGCGCCGGCGCCACCTTCATCTACCCGCTGCTGTCGAAATGGTCCGCCGACTATTCGCAGGCCACCGGCAACAAGATCAACTATCAGTCGATCGGTTCGGGCGGCGGCATCGCCCAGATCAAGGCCAAGACGGTCGATTTCGGCTCTTCGGACAAACCGCTTCCGCCGGAAGAGCTCAAGGCTTCGGGGCTGGTGCAGTTCCCGTCGGCGATAGGCGGCGTGGTGCCGGTGGTCAACATCGTCGGTGTGAAGGCCGGCGCGATGAAATTCGACGGTCCGCTGCTGGCCGACATTTTCCTCGGCAAGATCACCATGTGGAACGACCCGCGCATCGTCGCTCTGAACGGCGGTGTCACCCTGCCGTCGCAGAAGATCACCGTGGTGCATCGCTCGGATGGTTCGGGCACCACCTTCAACTGGGCCAACTACCTGTCCAAGGTCAGCCCGGAATGGAAGTCGAAGGTCGGTGAAGGCACCTCGGTCAAGTGGCCGACCGGCGTGGGCGGGAAGGGCAACGAAGGCGTCGCCGCATACGTGAAGCAGATCAAGGGCGGCATCGGCTACGTCGAACTGTCTTACGCGCTGCAGAACAAGATGGCCTTCACCCGCGTGAAGAACGCCGCCGGCAACTTCGTGCTGCCCAGCGACGAAACCTTCCAGGCCGCCGCCGCAAGCGCCGATTGGGCGAAGTCGAAGGACTTCTTCCTGATCATGACCGACGCGCCGGGGCAGAATTCCTGGCCGATCGCCGCCACCAATTTCATCCTGATGCAGCGCAAGCCGAAGGATGCCGGCCGGTCGAAGGAAGCGCTCGCCTTCTTCCGCTGGGCCTACGCCAACGGGGACGCCCAGGCAAAAGCGCTCGACTACGTGCCGCTGCCGGATGCGCTGGTCCAGCAGATCCAGGCGTATTGGGCAAAGGAACTGAAGTTCTGAGCATGAAGCCGGCCGACGGCGGATCGCACGCCACGGCCCGGCCGACTTCCGAAAGACCACGCGCCTCCGGCGCGTGGTCTTCTTCGCAAACGGCCCGCGCAAAACAGGCCTTCCCGAAATCGACAGAACGAAAGCAGCTTCCGACATGAGCACAACCGCCTCCACTCCGCTTCCCAGAACGAGCCGCGACGTTCTCGATTCGCGCGCCGACAGCGGTTTCCGCTGGTTGGTGACCAGCGCCGGTATCGTGGTGCTGATTTCGCTGGCCGCTGCCGCGTTCTCGATGCTGTGGGGCGGCATCGCTGCCTTCGAAAAATTCGGCATCGCATTCCTGTGGCGCGACGCATGGGATCCGGTGCTGCAGGATTTCGGCGCGCGCGTGCCAATCTTCGGCACCCTCGTCACCGCATTCATTGCCCTGTTGATCGCCGTGCCGATCAGCTTCGGCATCGCGATGTTCCTCACCGAAATCTCGCCGGGCTGGCTGCGTACGCCGGTCGGCACCGCCATCGAACTGCTCGCGGGCATTCCCTCGATCATCTACGGCATGTGGGGCCTGTTTGTGCTGGTGCCCTTCCTGTCGCTGTACGTCTATCCCTGGGTCGACGGAAACCTCGGCCAGATACCCTTCATCGGCACGCTGTTCTCCGGTCCGCCGCTCGGTCTCGGCATGGGCACCGCCGGCCTGGTGCTGGCGATCATGGTGATTCCGTTCATCAGCTCGATCATGCGCGAAGTGTTCCTGACCGTGCCCGGCAGACTGAAGGAATCCGCGTACGCGCTGGGGTCCACGCGCTGGGAAGTGATCTGGGACATCGTCCTGCCCTACACCCGCTCCGCGGTGATCGGCGGCATCTTCCTGGGTCTGGGCCGCGCGCTGGGCGAGACGATGGCCGTGACCTTCGTGCTGGGCAACGCGCATCGTCTGAACTTCTCGCTGCTGGAACCGGGCAACTCCATCGCCGCCAGCATCGCCAACGAATTCGCCGAAGCCGATTCGCCGATGTATCTTTCGTCGCTGATCGCGCTGGGCTTCGTGCTGTTCCTAGTCACCTTCGTTGTGCTGACCATCGCGCGGCTGATGCTGCGCCAACTCAAAAAGCGCGAGGGCAACTGATGTCCGCTGCTCCCAACACGCCTGCCGCAAAGGCCAGCACCGTTTCCAGAGCGCAGAATTCACTGTATCTACAGCGCAGGATCAAGAATGTCGCGGCCCAGGCCCTCGCGATCATGGCCACCCTGTTCGGCCTGTTCTGGCTGGGCTGGATCATGTGGACGACGCTGAGCAAAGGCATCAGCTCGCTCAACATGGCCCTGTTCACCGAAATGACGCCGCCGCCCGGCGACAGCGGCGGCATGGCCAATGCATTCATGGGCAGCATCATCATGAGCCTGCTCGGCGTCGCTATCGGTGCGCCCATCGGCGTGCTGGCAGGCACCTTCCTCGCCGAATACTCGCGCAGCACCTGGGCGTCGCGGTTGGGCGAAACCGTCCGCTTCGTCAACGACATCCTGCTGTCGGCCCCGTCGATCGTGCTCGGCCTGTTCGTCTACACCCTGGTCGTCGCGCAGATGGGCCACTTCTCCGCGCTGGCAGGCGCGATCGCGCTCGCGTTCATCGTGCTGCCGGTCGTGGTCCGCACCACCGACGAAATGCTGCGCCTGGTGCCGTCGCAGATGCGCGAAGCCGCGCTGTCGCTGGGCGTGCCGCAGTGGAAGGTCACGGTACAGGTGCTGTATCGCAGCGCCTCGGCCGGCATCGTCACCGGCATCCTCCTCGCGCTGGCCAGGATCAGCGGCGAGACCGCGCCGCTGCTCTTCACGGCGCTCAACAACCAGTACTGGAGCACCGATCTGATGTCACCGATGGCCAATGTGCCGGTGGTGATCTTCCAGTTCGCGATGAGCCCGTTCGAGAACTGGCACACGCTGGCATGGGCGGGGGCGTTCATCCTGACCATGTTCGTGCTCGCGATCAGCCTCACCGCGCGCGCCATCCTGCTGCGCAACAAGATTTCCCATGACTGACTTCACCCGGGACACGCTCATGACCACCGCTACCAACGCCGACGGCACCCGCGCGGACACCCCCTCTATGGACAGCCGCACCTCCGCCGCCCAGCACAACAGTGCGCACCGCATCGTCGCCGCGCATCGCGATGCTGCGCCCGCCGCGCTGGTGAAACTCAGCGCACGCGGCCTGGATTTCTACTACGACAAATTCCTGGCGCTGAAGAACATCGATCTGGAAATCCCCGAAAAGCGCGTCACCGCGCTGATCGGCCCGTCCGGCTGCGGAAAATCGACGCTGCTGCGCATCTTCAACCGCATCTACTCGCTGTATCCGAAGA
>JAYUIZ010000781.1:0-3922 GCA_043765595.1 Lysobacter sp.
GATGACGCAGGTGCAGAACGCGATCGACAGTTACGCGGCCTGGGTGCGCATGGATGATTCCGGCGGCTACCACAACGCCCATGGCGCGTTGAAACGAGCGATGGCCGGGCGCAAGAACACCCGAGACTTCGCAGCGCATGCGATGGCCGAGGATGGGTTCGACCTGGGCGTACCAAAATCGTCATTGGATGGCGTCAACGAGTCCGTACTGCCGAAGCATCGCGGGCGTGCGCAACGCTGGCTGGGGCTTGGCGAGGGCGAACAGCTCGATGCCATGGGTTGTATCAAACGCTCGTTCGGGCGTCAGGAAACGTTCACCGCCTTGCCCAGGCTTGCGGCCGATCCTTGGCTGGTGGATCTGGACGATGCGAGTGCCGATGCGCTGCGCAAGGCGTATGCACCGCTGGTCGCGCATGGCCTCGCTACGCATAGCCGAGGCAATCAGGGGTGTTACGAAAAGCTGCCGTTCGATGCGGGACTGTTGTTCGGCGGCGCACTGGAGCAGGCGCTCGGCGAAGCGCGACGCGAACGCGATGCCGCTGCGGAACAGGCGCTGCGCCACTTGGGCAACGTGCTGAAAAACATACCATCGCGCCCCAACCCCTACGTGGCGCTGCTGGTGGCCGACGGCGACCGTATGGGCAAATTTCTTGAGCGCGCCCGCACACACGAGCAGCATACGGCGGTGTCCAAAGCCATCACAGCGTTCTCCAATGCCGTGCCCGGGATCGCGCGCGCGCATCGCGGCCATGCGATCTACCACGGCGGCGAAGATGTGATGGTGGCGTATCCGCTGCGGTCTGCGGTTGCTGGTGCGCGCGCATTGTCGGTCGCGTTTGCCGAACACATGCAACCGATGATCGATGCCCTGTTGCCCACCATGAACGACCGCAGCGAGGGGCTGCCCACCCTGCGCGCCGGGCTGGCGATCTGTCATTTTGCCGAGCCGATGGGGTTCATCCGCCAGATGGCCGAGGATGCGGAGAAACTCGCCAAGGGCGATGCCGGTTCGGCCCAACAGGGTGATGCGCTCGGCATTTGCCTGCATTTGCGCGCGGGGCAGCGGGTGCAGGCCCGCTACGGATTTAGCGGCAACGCGGCCGACAGCGACTTCACCTGCTTCAAGGACTGGCAAGATGCGTATGCGGGCAAACAGCGTGTGCTGTCGGCGCGGGTCGCGTTCGACATTCGCGACGTGGGCGACGAGTTGCTGCGATTGCTTCATGGCATGCCCGGCGACGACACCATCGCGCAGTCGCAGGCAATCGCGCACAACAGCTTCGAGCGGATATTGGCGCGCGCTGAAAGCAGCGGTGGCGGCAAAGAAATCGACAATGCGCTGCGCACCAAACTGCGCGCGCGCTTGGCGACGTATGTGGACAGGTACCCAGACAAACCCGCCAAGGCGTATCGCGCATTGGGCGATGAATTGATTCTTGCGCGATGGATGAGCGCTGCGGAAGAACGCGAAGTCGGCGTTGGGGGGCAAGGCCAATGAAGGCGTCGGAAGAGTACATGTTGCAGCCGAAAGCGCCGCTGGTGTTCCGCTCCGGCAAACCGTTTCAGCCAGGCATCCGCGATGAGGCGCATTATCCATCGCCTGCGGCGTGGGCAGGGCTGTTGCGCACGCACTACATGGAGCAGCGCGGATGGCGCGACCTGGATCACGCGCAGCAGCAGGCGTTGTTGGGCTTGTCTGCGCATGGCGTACTGCTGGCGTTGCGCAGGGCAGGCGCATTGACCGTATTTGTGCCCAAGCCTGCCGATGCCGTGTACTTGCAGAATCATTCGCAATTCTTGCGGCTGCAGCCGGTGGCGATGAGCGACTGCAGTGGTAGCGATCTGCCGGCGGGACTGATGCCCGTCGGTATGGATCAGCCGGTGTTCGATAAACCACGCACGTGTCCGGCCTATTGGTCGCTCGACGCCTATGTCGCATGGGCGCAGGGCCAATCCTTGGCACCCGACCCGAACATCAGCCTGCCGCTGGCCGATGCCAGAACCCATGTAGCGATCGATCCCGCGCGTTTTTCGGCGGCGGACGGTCAATTGTTTCGCACCGAAGCCCTCGACTTCGGCGAACAGCGCAATCCGGCGGACCGTGCGCACAGTGACGCACAGAGCGACGGCGATTGGGTGCTGCTCGGTCGCGGCCCAGCAGGTTTGCCAGCCGGGCTGGTGGTGTTCGGTGGCGAACGTCGGTTGTCCTATCTCACGCCGAACGCGAATGCGACATTGGGTTTTCCGCAAGCACTCGAAGACAGCGTCGCGAACGCGACCGGTCTTGCCGTGACGTTGGCCTCGCCCGCGCTGTTTCGTGCCGGCTGGAAACCGGGCTGGCTTGATGCGCAGATGGAAGGCGCATTGCCGTCGCAACCTAACCTGCGGGTGAAGTTGGTCGCGGCAAAAATCGACCGCTGGCATGCGGTGTCCGGCTGGGATCTGCACTTGCGCAAGCCCAAGCCCACGCGGCGCGCGGTGGCCGCAGGCGCCACATACTGGTTCCGCATTCTCTCCGGCCGTCCCGATCCTGCTGCCCTGTGGTTATCGCCCATCAGCGACAGCCCGCAAGACCGCAACGACGGATTCGGCCTTGCGCTGGTGCGCCCCTGGCAATTTTCGGAATAAGGACATCTCGCCATGCAACATCATCTGTTTCATCTGCACGCACTGTCTGCGCTGCACGCCGGTACCGGCCAAGCCGTGGGCGCGGTCGATCTGCCCATTGCACGCGAGCGCGCCAACGGCCTGCCGTATTTCCCGGGGTCTTCGCTGAAAGGCGTGCTGCGCGACCGATGCACTGCGGGCGATGAATGCGAAAGCCTCTTCGGCCCCGAACGCATCGCCGCCAATGAAGACGCGTTTGCTGGCGCGCTTGCCATCGGCGACGCCAGCCTGCTGCTGCTGCCGGTCCGCTCGATGGCCGGGGTGATGGCGTGGGCAACGTGTCCCTTCGTGCTGCGCCGCTATGCCGCCGACCGCGCGATCTTCGCTGCGACCGGCGGTACGACCGACCGCGCAACCAAGCTACCGCCTCTGCCCACCATCGCGCCGCAGCAGGCGTTTGTTGCAGACCCGACGTGTCTGAAAATCGATGCGACCCATCTGGTGATCGATGATCTCGATCTTGAAGCGCAGTCCGATCCAGCCACCACGCAGTGGGCGCAGCTGTTGCGCGACACCTTGTTTCCCGGTGATGAACAGGCGAAGCAGCATTTCGACAAGCGCTTCACGATTTTGAGCGACGACGATTTCGGATTTCTCGCCGAAACCGCCACCGAAGTGCGCGCCCGTATCCGCATCGACGAGACCACCGGCACCGTACAGCGCGGTGCGCTGTGGTACGAGGAGAATCTTCCGGCGGAGACAGTGCTGTGGGGCCTGATGGGCGTCGGCCCTTCACGCGCAAAAGACGATCGGCGCACGTCTGCCGACATGCAGCGCGCCTTTGTGAATGCGGTCGGCGCTGTCGCTACCCTGCAGCTTGGCGGCAAGGCCAGTGTCGGGCGCGGTTTGGCCCGCTTTGCATTGATGGGGGCGTGAGATGAGCCAGACCCGCACGCAGCGCTATGCAGGACGGGCGATGGCGCATGTGCGTCGTATCGCCGATGGACCGCCGCATCTGCAAAAAGAATACAAAACCCGTGCCCACAGTTTCCCGGCGATGGTGATGCAATCCGGCCTCACCCAGGCGCTGGGTTTTTTGCGCGCGAAATCGCAAGGCGAACTCGGCCCGGCGTATCGCGCCTACGCACAAGGCATCGCCGCAGTGTTGGACAGGCCCGGTGCCGATGCGCTGCATCAGGAATCCATCACCGCCGAGTTGCCGCAATACCGACGGCTAACCCGGGAAGTGCTGGAAGTCGCCATCCTGATCCGTCGTTTCGCACAAATAGAACTGCGCGACGACGACCAACCCGCA
>JAYUIZ010000782.1:0-3942 GCA_043765595.1 Lysobacter sp.
GGTCTGGGTCGACGATGTGGATACGGTGCATCGCGAATGTCTCGAACGCGGCGTCGAGGTGACGTGGCCACCCACCGACATGCCTTGGAACGTGCGTGAAATGCATATCCGTCATCCGGATGGGCACGTGTTCCGCATCAGCCAGAGGATTGAATTCAGGGTTGATGGCGTATCGCCCGATGATGCCGCGGGTGGGTGAGCGCAGCGTGATGCATTCGCCTTCCGAGGATCATGGATCCGGCTTCGTTTTCGATTTCCGCTGATGTCGCCGTACCGCGTGCTTGCGCTGACCACGCTCGCGATGTTTGCGTTTGCGGGCAATTCGCTGCTGTGCAGGGCGGCGCTGGACTACACGCGGATCGACGCCTCCAGTTTCACGACGATCCGGCTGCTGTCGGGCGCGGTGGTGCTGTGGCTGGTGGTGCGATCGCGCGCTTCGATGGCTACGGGTGCGGGCAATTGGTGGTCGGCGTTCGCGCTGTTCATCTACGCGGCCGGGTTTTCGTTCGCTTACATCCAGATGCCGGCGGCGACCGGTGCGCTGCTGCTGTTCGGCACCGTGCAGATGACGATGATCGGGCATGGCCTGTGGCGCGGCGAACGTCTGGCATGGCTGCAGTGGGCCGGCGTGCTGCTTGCGGTGGGCGGATTGGTGGCCTTGCTGTTGCCAGGATTGGCCGCGCCGCCGCCGGCATCGGCAGGGCTGATGCTGTGCGCCGGCATCGCCTGGGGCGCGTACTCGCTGCGCGGGAAGGGCGTCGGCGATCCGACGCGGGTGACCGCGGGCAACTTCCTGCGCGCGGTGCCGTTTGCGCTGGCCTTGAGTCTGCTGATGTCGGACGGAACGACATGGGATGCCGCCGGCATCGGCTACGCCGTGGCGTCTGGCGCGCTGACGTCAGGGCTGGGTTACGCGATCTGGTACACGGCGCTGCCGTCGCTGACATCCACCCACGCGGCGACCGTGCAGTTGAGCGTGCCGCCGATCGCGGCCCTGGGCGCGGTTGCGTTTCTCGGCGAGGCGATGACGCTGACCCTGCTGTCGGCGTCGGTCGCGATTGTGGGCGGCATCGCGCTGGTGATCCTGAGCCGTCGTACTCCAGCGGTTTCCGCCCTGTCCAGCGAAGCCGGCGAACGCGGCGAAGCCAGATAGAATCGCCGTGCCGCCGCGACAGTAGATCCGCCTCATGCATCACGCTGCATTCTTCCGGCCGATCTTCGATTTCATCGCGGGCGTCGGCATCGATATCGTCGAAGCACCGCTGCCGGACACCACCTTTCTGCCGGGCATCGAACTGCGCAGCGGCGGTATCGCGGTCGATGCCGACAGACTCGTCTGGCCCGGCGATCTGCTGCACGAAGCCGGGCATCTCGCGGTGTTGCCCGCGGCGCTGCGTCGCGAGGCCCATGAGGATCAGCCCAACGCCGCCGAGGTCGAACATGCGGGCGAACTCGAAACGATGGCGTGGGCCTGGGCGGCCGCGGTCGAACTGTGCCTGCCGGCCGAGGTGTTGATCCATCCGGGCGGTTACAGCGGCAAGTCCGGCGATCTGCTGCAAATGTATGCGTTTGGCGTATATCCGGGGCTGAAAGGGCTGTGCGAGAGCGGAATGACGGCAGCGCCGGGCTTCACGTACAACTGCGGGCCGCTGCGCTATCCGCGGATGTTGCGCTGGCTGCGCGGTTGATGGGTGACGGAGGATGCGGTAGGTCGGCCCGCCTGAAATCTCTTCCGCAGGTTTCGTCGGCTTCCTCTTCGCTTTAAAGCGATTTCACGGCGCCATGCGATGGCGCACTGGTATGCTCGTGCTGCGTAACGGGATGCCTCGATCAGCAGCCCGGGTGGACGCTCCCGCTTTCACATCGAATGCGAATCCCCGGACATCCGTTTCGACGGCTGTACCCAATATCACGAGGCTGCCGATGCTCATCAAACAATTGGTCTATGCCAGTCGCCAAGCCGTCGAATTCGATGGGCTGCGTCTGGTGTCCCTGCTGTACACCGCGCGAGACCGCAATGTGGCGCTTGATATCACCGGTGTGCTGCTGTATTCAAACGGCACGTTCGTGCAGTGCCTGGAGGGGCCGCCCGAGAATGTCGATGCGATCTACGCGAAGATTTGCCTGGACAAAAGGCACCGGGAGCTTGTGGTGCTGCAGTCCATCGACACCAACGAACGGCATTTCCAGAGTTGGATGATGGGCTGCGCAAAGATGTCGGATTATCAGGCGCTGGAACTGATGCGTGCGGAGTGGCAATCCGCATCCCAAACCATGGATCGCTCGGGTTGGCTCAGCCCCGGCTTCGTGCTGATGAAGACGATGTGGGACCTCTACAAGGATTTCGGTGAGCTGAACCTTGAGGAGCCCGACGCCTGAATGCGAACGGCTGTGCTACAGCAGCCGCTGCGTGATCGCCTTCAACACCGCGTGGGTGCGGTCGCGGCAGTCCAGTTTCACCAGCACCTCGGACATGTAGTTCTTCACCGTACCTTCGGACAAATGCAGGCTGCGCGCGATTTCCTTGTTGGAATAGCCGCCGGCCACCAGGCGCAGGATCGAACGCTCGCGTTCGGTCAGGCGCACGCCGGTATTGGCTGTTGGGCTGTCGGCCCAAGCCGCGCGCACCGGCCCCAGGCTGACCGGCTGCAGCAGGGTTTCGCCGGCCGCGACCCGCACGATCGCGACTTTCAGGTCTTCGGGCGATGCATCCTTGAGCAGGAAGCCCTGTGCGCCGGCGTCCACCGCCTGGATCATCAGATTCGGGTCGTCGAAGGTGGTGAGCAGGATCACCGGCGTGGCGTCGCCGCGGGCGCGCAGTTCGCGCAGCAGGCCGAGTCCACCGAGTCCGGGCATGCGGATATCGCTAACGATCAGATCCACCGGCCGCTGCGGCAACGCGGCAAGCAGACGCTCAGCATCGCTGCATTCCAGCGCGATCTCCACGCCGAGGTCGGCGAGCAGGCTCGATAACCCGCGCAGCACCAGCGCCTGGTCGTCGCACAGCGCGATGCGGACGGCGCGCGGCGCGGTCATGGCGCATGCTCCAAACCTGCATGCTCCAAGCCCGCATGCTCCAAGCCCGCATGCTCCAAACCTGCATGCTCCAAACCTGCATGCTCCAAGTCAACATGCCCCAGGCCAAGAGGAATGCGTGCGATCACCTGCAGCCCGCGCGGCGGCGTGGTCGCGATCTCGAGCGTGCCGCCCACCGCGTCCAGGCGCTCGCGCATGCCGGTGAGGCCATTGCCGACATCGATCCGCGCCGGAACCAGACCATCGTTCGCGATCGTCAGGGTCAGCGCGCCGTCGATGCGCTGCAGGGCGATGCGGATTGCGGTCGCGCGACCATGGCGCAGCGCATTGGTGATGGCTTCCTGCGCGCAGCGCAATAATGTCTCGGCCTGTTCGATATCGTCCACGCGCAGATCGTCTTCGATGTCGATGGCGATGCGCACGCCGGGAATCGGCTGCGCCAGGGCTTCCAGCGCCGCGCGCAGATCGAAACCATCGTGCGCACGCAGCGTGCTCACAACCTGGCGGATCTGGCCCAGCAGGTCGTCGGCAAGCGCCGAGGACACCTGCAGCTCCTCGCGTGCGGCGAGCGCTGGATCGCGCGCCAGTCGCGCCAGATTGAGCTTGAGCGCGGTGAGGCTGTGGCCGGCGACATCGTGCAGTTCGCGCGAGAGTTTCAGGCGTTCGCCGGCGCGCGCGGATTCTTCCAGCAGGCGACGGGTGGCCAGCAGCTCGGCGTTGATCCGCGCCAGATGCTCGCGGGCGCGTTCGCGGCTGCCGGCGTAGTGTCCGGTCAATGCCGCGAACGCCTGGAAGCCGAAGATCGGCAGCAGTGACAGCAGCAGCCTGCCGATCGAATCCGTGCGTTCGATCCAGATCGCCGCGATCCCGGCGTTGAGCGTGAACATATACAGCACGAACGTGCGC
>JAYUIZ010000783.1:0-1397 GCA_043765595.1 Lysobacter sp.
GGCATTTGCGCCTTGCTCTATGGCGTGGGTTCTGCTCACCGCCTCGAAATAAATGGGGAAATGCGGTGCGCACCGTGAGCAAAAAAGCCGAGTTCGCCCAGTCGTACATCGCCCAACTGTGCATTATTGAGGCGGCGCTGGCTTCTCTGCCGGTGTTCGCACAGAGTTTCCAGTGGGTGGGCTGGTTCATGGGGATCTTCCCCCGGAACGAGAGCGGCTACTACCTCTTCAGTCTGGGCAGTGCGACCGTTGCGCTGCTGGTGATGTTTCCCGCGGCATTCTTCGCCGGTATGACCCTGCCGCTGTTCACGATGGCCCTGCTGCGGCGCGGTTACGGCGAAAAAAGCATCGGTCGCATCTATGCCGCGAACACGCTCGGCGCGATCGTCGGCGTGGTGCTGGCGATGCATGTATTGATCCCGCTGCTCGGCCTGCGTCTGGCGGTAACCCTGGCGGCGCTGGCCGATGTAGTGCTGGGTCTGGTGCTGCTGCGCGCTTTCAGCACGGTCTTCAAGCCGAAGCTCTATTTCGGTGCGTTGGCAAGTGTGCTGGTGGTGGCGTCGCTGAGTCTGTTGTTCGGCGCTGCTGATCCCCGTTCGCTGGCGTCGGGCGTCTTCCGGCATGGTGTTTTTGAACTGGCCGAAGGCACCGATGTGCAATTCCTGCGCGACGGCAAGACCGCGACCGTCGCGTTCTATCGCCAGGGCAGCATCGGCACCATCGCAACCAATGGCAAGCCGGACGCCTCCATCGAGATGTCCGAGAACGGCGTTCCCACCGACGACGAGTACACGATGGTGATGGCCGCGAGCCTGCCGCTGGCGTTGCATCCCGCGCCGGAACGCATTGCGGTGATCGGTTGGGGTTCGGGACTGAGCACGCATACGCTGCTGGGCAGCCAGGTGCCCAAGGTTGTCGACACAATCGAGATCGAAGCGTCAATGCACGCGGGCGCCGAGGGTTACGGCAACCGCGTGATCCGTGCGTACATCGACCCGCGCAGCCAGCTGCATATCGACGACGCGCGCACGTTCTTTTCCACAGGCAAGAAGCAATACGACGTGATCGTCTCCGAACCGTCGAACCCTTGGGTCAGCGGCGTCTCCAGTCTATTCACCCGCCAGTTCTATCAGTTCCTAACGAAACATCTGGAAAAAGACGGGCTGTTGATCCAGTGGATGCAGACCTACGAATTGAACGATCCGCTGTTCTACACGATGGTGGCGGCGTTGATCGAGGAATACCCGTATGTCGAAGCCTATCTGACCAATACCTCCGACGTGATCTTCGTGGCCTCGCATGCGCCGATCCAGGATTTCGACGCGTCGAAGCTGCGTGATCGCGGCTTGCTGGCAGACCTCAAGCGACTGGGGCTGGAGTCCGCGCCGGATTACGAG
>JAYUIZ010000784.1:0-1396 GCA_043765595.1 Lysobacter sp.
AGACGCAGGCTGTAGCGAAGGATGCGGATGGGCCGCGGGTCCGATCATGAAGATGGGCAGCCGTACGATGTCGCCGCCGCCGAACAGCGATACGGGAGATGGCGGAGGAGGAGGCGGTGGAGGTGGCGGCTGACGTTTTACAAAACGTGACCCGTTGATGCGGGGTTTCGTTTCTATCGAAGACCACTACGGGAACGCTGCCCGCAAGCTGCAGACCACGCAGGTTCGGACGTACGTGCCTGCGTTACCTGCACCAATCTGCAGGGCTGGCTGCCGGGGGAGACGACCGCGCGGCAGCCAGCGCCGCTGGCAACGAGATAATCGGCATGACCCATCTGGACGGTAGCGGGCGCAGATCGTGCGCAATGCGCAGTTGCGGCCGATGGAGCTGCGGATGACGTTGGCCAACGGCCAGACGTAGACGCTGCTTTGACGGCGACGCCGCCACCAACCTCCTGTATGAACTACATGCTCGGGGCTGAAGCCCCTCCTACATAAGCAGAGCCATCAAATTCAAACGTATTCGAGCCGGATCAATAGGCGCTACCTGTACAACGGGATAGGCGAGCGGGTGCATTTCGCGAGCAACAGCGTAATGGCGGCGGCCGATCAGTCGGCAGTCGTCGGCGCTTCCGGCTTCACCGCTTCCGGCTTCACCGCTTCCGGGCTGACCTTTTCGATGGTGTGGCGCAGTTCGCGGCCGAGGATGGTCTGCGCGTCCTTCGCCCAGTTGTCGAGGCGCGCGTCGAAGACGAGTTTGCTGTTCTCGTCGGGCCACACCAGTTTCAGTTCGCGCAGTTTCTGGATGAAGCTGCGGAAAAGTGTTTTGTCGAAGAATTCCGGCGCGGCCGGTGCGTACAGCAGGCTGAGGCGCTGTGCGGCGAGGTGGCAGAGGCTTTCGAGTTCGGCGGCGCCCAATGCGCCCGGGCCGTTTTTGGCGAGTACCGAAATCGCGATGTAGTAGCGCTCGAACGCCTGCTGCAGCGGGTGGCCCAGCGCGCGCAGGCGGAACACTTCATCGGACTGGCCGGCGTTGCGCGCGAGGATGCCGCCGTCGTCATCGCTGACCTGTTCCAGCAGGCCTTCGCGGATGAACACCGCGATGGTGCGTTTGAGCTGGTCGGCGAAGCCGTCTTCGGCCCACGGCAGGAACAGTTCGGCCTGCATGAACGGATACAGCGAGCGGCCGATGCGCAGCAGCGTGTTGCGGCTCATCCGCCGGTTGTGCTGGAAGCAGCAGGCGATCCACGCGGTGGCGACGAACAGGTGCAGCACGTTGTTGCGGAAATAGCTGAGCAGCACCGCGGTGTCGCCGTCCACGTGCAGCACGTCGCCCAGCGGATGCGCGGTGCGCGCGAGCACGCCGATCTCTTCGCCATGGGCGACGATCTGCTGG
>JAYUIZ010000785.1:0-1394 GCA_043765595.1 Lysobacter sp.
ACCCCGCCGGCCAGCGCCAGATCGACCTCACCGCTGCGCAGCGCCTGACACGCCAAGTGGACCGCGACGAGCGAGGACGAACAGGCGGTATCGACCGCAAGCGCAGGCCCCTTGAGGTTGAGAAAATACGCCAACCGCGATGCGGCGATCGCCGCATGGTTGCCGGTGATGGTCTCGGAGACGCGCGGGCTGTCGGCGAAATGCCAAGCGTATTCGCTGCTTTCCATGCCCAGATAGACGCTGCAGTTCAGCCCTTCGGCATCGCCGCCGACGTATCCAGCGTCTTCCAGTGCGCGATAGCTCTCCTGCAGGAACAGGCGCTGCTCGGGATCCATGTAGAGCGCTTCCTGCGGGGTAATCCGGAAGAAACGCGGATCGAACACCTCGACATCGTCGAGCAGACCCATCGAGCGGGCGTACATCCGGCCTTCGGCATCAGGATCATGATCGTAATAGGCGGCGACATCCCAGCGCGTGTCCGGGATCGGCACGATCGCATTGCGCGCTTCGACCAGATTGCGCCAGTATGCGTCGAGATTCTTCGCTTGCGGGTAGCGACCGGACATGCCGATCACCGCTATTCGCGCGTCGCCTGCGACGGATGCGAGCGACGTCTGCCGCGGTCGCGCGTCTTCCACGACATAGCGCGTGACCGACTCGCGCACTGCTGGCGATTGCACGGAGGGCTTCGGCTGCGCGGCGCCCAGATACTGCGCCAGCGCAGAGATGTTGGGATGATCGTAAATGGCGACGCTGGACAGGTCGGCGGAAAACCTGCGATTGATTGCGCCGACGAATTCAGTGCCGTTGACGGAATCCAGACCCAGCTCGACAAGCGGCTTCCGCAGCTCAATATCCTCTGGCCTCGCGCGCAACACCTCGGCCAACATGCGCCGCAGTTCTTTCTGGATAGTGTCGCTCGACAGGCGTTCGTGCGTTGCGCGCGCCTGCGCCGACGCCTGAGAAATCTCCGAGGCAGCGACCGTGTCCTCGCCGCGCAGACGCGCAAAGAGTTTATCCGGGTCGCCCTGCGCAACGACAATCTGCGTGCGCCCGTGGAACAGCGCGAGGTGGAACGCTGAGAGTCCGATGCCGGTTTCCATCGGCCGCATGCCGATGTTTTGTTCCAGCACCGTCTGCGTAGTCGCGTCGATGCGCATGCCGCCGTGTCGCCAGTACGGCCAGTTGATCGACAGGCTGGCGCCGCGACGCTCGCCGCGGTTCGCGAGCTCCTTGCGGTAATGGACGAAGTGGTCCATAAAACCATTGGCGGCGGCGTAATCGGTTTGGCCGATGCTGCCCATTGCGCTGGCGATAGAAGAGAACACCACGAAGAAATCGAGATCGTGATGTCGGCTAGCCTGATCGAGATGGTGAGTGCCGTCGACCTTGGG
>JAYUIZ010000786.1:0-3930 GCA_043765595.1 Lysobacter sp.
AAGGCCCTTGCCGGCCAGGGACCGGACAAGGGCCAAACGCTCGCCTGTTGAGAGCGGTGTTACTCAGTAGCGGTAGTTCACGCCGAACAGATAGGTGCGGCCGTACTCGTAGTATTCGCGCGGACGGTTGTTGTCGCCGTTGAACGAGGAGCGGAAAGGTTCGTTTTCGAGATTATTGACCTGCAGCAGGATCGACAGGTTCTTCATCGCGCCAGACTGGAAGGTATAACCCAACTGCACGTCGGTCACCGTCTCGCCTTCGAACGTGCGGCGGTTGCGATCGCCGCCGAAGCCTTGGACTTCGCCCACGAACTGCGAGCGATGACGCTGGCTGACGCGGGTGGAGAAGCCGAAGCGCTCATAGTACGCGGTGATGTTGGACACGTACTTCGACAGACCCGGCAGCGGCTCATTCGGCGAAGACGGACCCAGCGGCTGGACGCTGCTGGTCGTGTCCGAGTAATTCGCCTGGATGCCAAAGCCGAGGAGGGGCTCCCAGAGCACGTCAAGCGGCAGAGACACCGCCAGCTCGTAGCCCTTCACGGTGCCACCTTCGCCGTTGATCGGGCGGTTGTAGACGCCTACCGGATTCGGCGGTGGGTTGGCTGGGTAATCCGCCGGCGTTACCACCGTGTCGTTGATGTTGAATAGCGTGTTTTCGTTGTAGATGTACGACTTGAGGTCCTTGAAGAAATATGCGGCGCTGAAATAGGCTTTGTTGCCACCGAAATATTTCTCATAGGACACGTCGTAGGCATTCGCTTCCCAAGGTTTGAGCTGCGAGTTGCCGCCATTGCGGGTCCACCACGGGATCCGGTTGCCAGTAATGGGATCGACGGGATTGGGCGCACCAGTGATCGGGTTGGTGGCGCGGTTGCGATCAACGCTCACATTGTTATTGGCGCGCAAGTCGTCCATGCGCGGGCGTGCGACCTGTTTGCCTGCACCCACGCGGATGAACTGATCCCAAGGAAGCCCGAAGGACAGATTCAGACTTGGCAGGAAATCCGTGTAGTTGAGGCCATCCTCGACTTCACGGCCAATCGGGTTGCCTTCGAACGACTCACTGCCTGTGGAGCTCTGGTCCACGCTAACGGCTTGGATACCGATATTACCTTTGACCGGCACCGGACCAAGATCGGTATTGATATTGGCCTGGAAGAAAACGGTCGTGACCTGTTCGTTCACTTCCCAATTCTTGTTGGTGATATCGGGGTTCGCGTTGCCGCGGCGGGTGTACTGCGTGTTCAGTGCGCGCAACGCGTCGTAACCATAGATCGAGGACACACCGTAGGCGTTATAGGCAGAGTTGGTCGCCAGACTGGTCGGGATCGGCGCAGAGACGCCATCCGGGCAACTCGGCGATACGCCGCCCAAACAGGCAGTCAGGTCGAGGAAGGCCTCATTCGAGGCCCGGCTCTTGGTGCGGTCGGTCAGGTTGGCGCCGAATTCGACGCTGCTGAACCAGCCGTCATCGAAGGTGCGTTCAAAGTCGAAGCGCAGCGATGTAAGGCTGTCCTTGACTTCAAAGTCCTTGATGTAGCCATCCTGGCCCCAGCCACCGGGATCCCCAAGGCGCAGGATGCTAGGGTCTCCGTAGTCGTAACCGAAGTCGTGGTCGAAATAGCCTTCGTTGTTTCGAGTAACAGTGAGGCTGTCGCGTGGTCGGCCCGGGCCGACACCGGAGTAAGTCTCGAGGATCCGTTCCTCACGGGTTGCGTCGGAATAGCTGATATCGGCCGAAGCCGACCAGTTCGGGCTGAGAGTCAGCTCGTGCTTCCAGCCGATCGCGAACAGATCGTCATAGGTCGCGTTGAAATCGTTCCGGATCACCGGATTGATGCCGGTGAACGACGCCCGCGCGGGCGTGTTGCCGGCCACCGGCGTGCCGCCGAAGGCTGCGGCGAATTCCATGCCGCGCTTCTGTTCTTCGCGGTCGAATTGCGAATAGAAGACGTCGAGCACCATGCGGTAGTCGTCGTTCGGCGCGAATTCGAGGACCGCCATCAGGCCATCGCGTTCGTTGTCGTTCTCCAGATCGTAGAGCTTGCCGCCGCCGTAGATGCCGCCGCCGTCGTAACCCCAAGTATCGCCGAACTGTTTGGCTTGGCCGGGATTGTTGAGATGGGCGTACCCCAGCGCGATGCCGACGGTGTTGTCGGCGAACTGGTCGATGTACGAAAAGCTGTAGCGGTATCCGTTTTCTTTTTCGTCGCCGACCTTGTTCTGGTCGCCGCGGATGTTGGCGGCGAAGGCCCGTTTGCCGTAGGCGAGCGGACGGACGGTCTTGAGGTCGACGGTGCCGGACAGGCCCTGGCCGATCAACTGCGCGTCAGGGGTCTTGTACACCAGCACCTGATTGACGAGTTCGGACGGGTACTGGTCGAACTCGACGCCGCGGTTGTTGCCCAGGCTGACCTGCTCGCGACCGTTCAAGGTGGTGGTGGAGAAGTCGCCGGCGAAGCCGCGGATGTTGACTTCCTGCGGACGGCCGCCGAAGCGCTGCGCGGTGAGGCCGGGCAGGCGCGCGATGGAGTCGGCGATGGAGGTGTCGGGCAGCTTGCCGATATCTTCGGCGGAGATCGCCTCGACAATCGAATTCGAGGCCTGTTTGGCGTCGATCGACTCTTGAATGCTGCGGCGGATACCGACGACTTCGATCGCGTCGAGATCGTTGGCTTCGGATTGCGGTTGGCTCTGGTCTGCCGATTGCGCGTAGGCGGCGTTGGCCAGCATCAGCGTTGCGGACGCCAACGCCATGCTCAACAGGTTTCGCTTCAAAGGTTGCATGGATCCCCTCCACAGCAACTGGAATTTGTTGGCAGGTCCATGCGCGAATCCCGTCTGAGCGGGTTGGTCCGCAGTTCCCGGCATGTCCGGAGTCCAGCCTGTCCCCGGCACGCAGCGCGATGGTAGTCCGTGGCCGCCGTGCGGAAAGGTGTCTGCATACGTATTCATGCAAAAACCCGGTCATATCAGGGTCATGGGCGCGCAATCGGAGTGAAATGGCGGACGCGACGACCCGCCGCATCCGGCCACGGTCGATCTGCGCGGAGCGTTGCCATGCCCAAGTTCTGCACCCTGTTGCTCGCCCTGTCGCCGCTGGTCGCGGCCGCCGCCGAGCCGCCCGCGGCGCCGTCGCAGGCCACCGACTGGCGCGACCAGATCCTGTATTTCGTGATGCTCGACCGTTTCGACGACGGCGATCCGGGCAATAACGACCAGGGCGCGGGCGAATACGATCCGGGCGATAGCTGCAAATTCTCCGGCGGCGATCTGGCAGGCGTGGAGCGGCGCTTGGACTACATCCAGGGCCTGGGCGCGACCGCAATCTGGATCACCCCGCCAGTCGCCAACCAGTGGTGGAATGATCGGGCGCAGTACGGCGGCTATCACGGCTACTGGGCCAGCGATTTCAAGGCGGTGGACGCGCATTTCGGCACGTTGGCCGGGTACCGGCGCCTCGCCGACGCGATGCACGGGCGCGGCCTGCGCCTGGTGCAGGACATCGTGGTCAACCATACCGGGGACTATTTTGGCTGGCCGGGCGACTACGACCCGGCGCGGCCGGGACAGGGGTTCGAGCTGCGGCGGCAGCCCGACGGCAGCACCGCGCCGGCCCAGCCGCCGTTCGACCGCAACGATGTGCGCAAGCCCGTGGACCGCGCGGCATCAATCTATCACTGGACGCCGCAGATCCGCGATTTCGCCGAACGCCGCCAGGAGCTGGACTGGCAGCTGGCGGATCTGGACGACCTCGACACCGAAAACCCCGCGGTCCGCGCCGCGCTGCGCGACAGCTACGGCCACTGGATCCGCGAGGTCGGCGTGGACGGGTTCCGGGTCGACACCGCTTTCTATGTGCCGCCCGACTATTTCACCGATTTCCTGCATGCCGACGATCCAAAGCAGCCGGGCGTGCTCAAAGTG
>JAYUIZ010000787.1:0-3927 GCA_043765595.1 Lysobacter sp.
CGCCATCAGACGGATCAATTCGCTGCGGTAGTCGTCCGGCACATTGGGAAGATCGTCGAAGTCGATCGATCCTGCAGAGAAGTCCAGTGTGGAATGTTCGAGAATCGCGGTTTCGGTCATGCTCATTTTGTTTCCTTGGGGAATGTTAGATACGAAGTGCGTTCGGTATGGCTTGCTGCAGATTGGGGTCAAGCTTCCGCGTAGCGCTCGCGTACGCGGCGCTTGAGGACCTTGCCTGTCAGTCCGCGCGGCAACAGCACGCCAGGCGGCAATATCTCGACGCGCAGACTGTTGTGCGCCGGTAACTGATGCTGCATCCAAGTGCGGAATGCGACAGCATCGATATGCATGCCATCGTGGCATTCGACGACCGCACCGGCCCTTGTTCCTTGATCGGCCGTGTGCAGTTCCACTACCGCGACATCAGCGACGGAAGGGTGTTTAAGCAGCTCTTCTTCCAGTTGAAGCGAGTAGACGCGGTTCTCGCCGCTGCGGATGGAATCGACCTCGCGATCGAGATGATAGTAACCGCCGCTGGAGGTCTTCATCGCAACATCGCCAGTCCACCACCAGCCATCTATCTGGACGCCATGCAGCTGGTCGTGCGCATTCCAGTAGCCTTTGAACAAGGTCGGACCCTTGACCATCAGACGGCCGGGGACGCCGGCAGGCAATGGCCGGCCTTCTTCGTCCGCAACCTTGACCTTGGGGCTGACCATGGACGGCTTTCCCACATAGCGCTGGAAACGCCTGGTGAACGAGAAGCTGACTTTCAGCAAGGCGGCAAAGCCTACTTCCGAACTGCCGAAGAATTCCAAGTACATCGAGCTGAGCAGACGTTTGCCGAATATCCGGATCATTGCGCCTTGCGCAGTGAATTGACGGATATGTACTTCATGGCTCGAATCTCCACCTGCCATCCAAGCCTTTACGCCTGATAGGTCGAAACGCTCGAGACCTGCCAGGCACATGCCCTGATAAACGTCCGGGAAGGCAAGAACCAGGCTGCATTTCTCGCGCTCGATAGCGCGTAGAAGACCTTCCGCCGATTCACCGTCGGGAATATAGGCTGGCACGCCCGCCGCGAGGCAACTGATGATGCTCGCCTGGGTGATGTGATGGTTCGCTGGCGAAGCGATCAATATTCGGTTGTTCCGGGTGATCGGCTGGATCATAAGTTGGCCTTTCGTCGCACGCGCGATGCTGTAAGAGCCATGCAACACGCCTTTCGGAAACCCGGTAGTCCCCGAGGTGTGCACGATCATCACATCGTCGTGTAAATGGATATCGACGGGACGGAAGGTGTCGGCGACGGCGGGCAAACGCTCGGCCAAGACGACAACACCCGCTTTCCCCCCGGGTATTTCGGCATCCGTGACGATGGCGGTTTGTCGACCATCTGCCAACGCAGCGTTGTCGAGATTCTGCAACCGCTCGCTGTCGGTGAATACGAAACGGGTACCTGTATAGTCGAGATAGCGCTGCAGATCTTCGCGACAAAAATTGCCGTTGATCGGGACCGTGATCGCGCCCGCACGCATGATGGCCAGGGAATAGATCATGTATTCGACATTGCCGCGCTGATAGATCGCTACGCGGTCATGACGCTTCAGGCCAAGTTCTACGAGTGTCTGTGAAATGCGGTCGCAAAATGACTTTAGTGCAGCTGCCGTCAGCACATTTCCCTTTACCCCAAAGCGCTCGAGAGAGCCAGAGAAGCGTAATACTTCGAAGTCATCGCCATAGCACGCGATCGATTTTTCCAGCGCGTTGGAGACGGTAAGATTGCGATCGAAAATGAATTTTAGTCTGGATAGCATCGGCACACCTCATGCGGTTACGGTGTTTTCATTAGACACGACTGGCGCAGCGGCTTGCTCTGCTGCGCGACGACGCAGCGGCGCGCGCTGAAGCTTTCCGGTGCCGGTTCTGGGAAGCTCCGCCACGAATTCGACAAGATGGGGATAGCGGCGGGCGTCAAGCGATTGTTTGCACAGCTCGCGCAATTCGTCGGCCAACTGGGGGGAAGCGGCGTCGGAAACGATCCATGCTTTGGTACGGAGCGTGTCCTGCAGTTCGCATTCCATATCGCCGCCGCTCGAGGTCACTGCAGCTTCCCGAACGAGTGGATGACTGAGCAGGACTTCCTCAATATCTAGCGGCGACACCCATTGCCCCGCCACTTTGAACATTTCGTCACTGCGTCCGCAGAAATGAAAATAACCATCGCCATCACGCGAAAAAACATCGTTGGTGCAGTACCAGCCGCGGTCGAATCGACCGCCCGCAGCGCGATCATGAGCCGAGACCGAAAGGGACGGGCCGCGGAGCCACATGATTCCGCGCTCGCCATAGCGGCAAGGACTGCCGTCGGTGTGGCGCAAGACGGCGTCGAAACCCGGCACCAGTTTCCCTGTTGCGGCCTGATGATCGACATCGGCCACGTTGCTGAGGTAGGTCGAGAACGCCTCGGTGGATCCTAGGCTGTCGAGAAGGCGGACGCCATGCTGCTTGTACCACCGCTTCGCAATGCCCTGTGGAAGCCGTTCGCCGGCTGCAATGCATAGGCGCAGGCTGTTGTCCGCGATCCGTTCGGAAAGTGCAGGGTCGTCAAGCAGGTACTGATAGATCGTGGGGACTGCGAACATCACTGTCGGTTTGGCCGTAGCAATCAGCTCAGCGATGATGGCTGCAGACAGTTTTTGGGGCCCAATCACAGCTGTTGCACCCCTCAGCAGTGCGATCATCATATTCTGCAGTCCGAACGCGAATGTGGTGCGTGATGCCGAGAACAGAATGTCGCTCGCTCGCAGATCGAGCAGTTGCGCGGCATAACGGTCGGACGCTATCAACGGATCCTGATGGCGATGCTCAATCAGCTTCGGTTCGCCCATCGATCCGGATGTGAATACAATGAATGCGATGTCCAATGACTCGTCGCTGCCGGTAGTGGCATGCGGAGCGATCCTGTGACGTCTGCAGCGGTCAGGTCCTGCAGCATCAGCGGTGATGCGGTGCCGTTATTGAGAATTTTTTCGTACATGGCCGCATCTGCGATCGCATGAGCTGCATCTGCTTGCGTGAGCATGCCGCGGATATCGCTGGCCGCAAGCAAAGGGTTGATCAGGACACAGACCGCACCCAGATGCATGATCGCGAGCAGAGCCGTGACGTGCTCAATGCTGTCGTGTGAAATCAGTGCGATGCGCTGCTGGCTGTGCACGCCGCAGGCCAGCAGTCGCCTTGCGCAGGATGCGACGCGTATGGAAAGTTCTGCGTACGACAGCTCCCGATTGTCTTGGACGATAGCGGTTTTCTGCGGATGGTTGGCAGCCGCGTTGCCAAGCAGGTGGTCGACGATGTTGAAACGTGGCCTCAACTGGCGCTGTAGCGTGAAAAGGCGTGCTTCTGGCGACACATTGGATAAAGTGCAGCGCCGTTTGGCGAAGGTGCGAAGCCATCCGAGCACCGTCTCGCTATCGATCCTCAGGCTGCTCTGCAGGTCACTACCGCAGGCTCTTACGGTCCTGCGACGATCGAAATACTTGTTGCCGCATATGTAGGATTGATAGTGGGAGATGCGGCGTGAGAATTCTATTTCACGACGCGAGAGCGGAGATTCCGCAAGTGCTTCTGAAGTTGCCGCGATGAGCGGTGCGCCGGTGATAACGCCGACGGCGGCAAAGAAATCCTTGGTCGGTACCGTCGTCGCCGATACGACGTGGTAAACACCGTAATTTGACGAGGGATCCGCATCGATGGCTATCATTTCTTTCGCGCAGATATCGACCGGAACAAGATTGAGGTGCGCCCGCTCGGGGACGTGCAGCCGCAGTAAGCGGTGATTCACCGCGTTGGATTTCAGCGAAGACCAGAATTCGCCGAGCATATCGCAGAACTTGTACATGCCGCTGTCGCTGGAGCTGA
>JAYUIZ010000788.1:0-1386 GCA_043765595.1 Lysobacter sp.
CCGAAGGCGTGCACATCGAAGCCTTGGCCGATGCGGAATGGGGTCATCGCTCTCTTCACCTGTTCATCAAAACGCCAAATGCGGCCGGACCTTGCTTACCAATGTCATCCCGAGCGCAGCGAGGGACCTGCTGCTGTACACCATGCGGGAAACGCAAAAAAGCAGGTCCCTCGCTGCACTCGGGATGACATCTCTGGATCATCTGACACACAGGTTCATCACCGCGCAAGAATGAACTCGAACCGCGCTAAGTCCGCAGGCGTGGTGATCTTGAAGTTGTCTTCGCTGCACTCGACCAGCAGCGGACGCAGACCCTGCCGCTCCATCGCCATCGATTCGTCGGTGATCGCGATGCCCGCGGCGCGCGCGGCGGCAAGCGCGCGGCGCAGCTGCATGCGCCGAAACAGCTGCGGCGTGAACGCGCGCCACAGGCGTTCGCGCGATTCGGTGCGGTCAATGCCGCCATCGTCGCCCGCGCGCTTGAGCGTGTCGCGCACAGGCGCGGCCAGGATCGCGCCGACCGGATCGCTCATGCCGACTTCCAGCAGCCGGTCCAGATCGCCGTGCGAGAGATTGGGACGCGCAGCGTCGTGGACCAACACGAATTCATCGGCGCGCACAGATTCGGGCAGCGCGTCGAGACCCGCCAACACCGAATCTGCGCGTTCGGCGCCGCCGGTGCAGGTCATCAGCGGTTTGCCCTCGATCGAGACGGTGGTGTGAGCGAAGAAATCGCCCCAGCGATAGTCGTCCCCAGCCAGCACCACCATTACGCCGATGATCGAAGGATGCGCCAGCAGCGCGTCGAGGGTGTGGGCAATCAATGGCCGGCCGGCGACTTCGAGATACTGCTTCGGCATATCTGCGCCGAAGCGCGTGCCGCGGCCGGCAGCCGGCACCACCGCCCAGAGCCTGCCCCGGACCTGATCCGGAGTCATGGCGCGTCGCCTTCGTCCAGCGGCGCATCAATCGGTGCGGAAGGCTCGACCACACGATAGAAGGTCTCGCCGGGCTTGATCATCCCCAGCTCGCTGCGCGCGCGCTCCTCGGCGGCGGCCTCGCCCGATTTCAGATTTTCCACTTCCGCCGCCAACTGGTCGTTGCGCTGGCGCAGGCCGCGGTTTTCCACGAGCTGACGATCAACCTTGTCCTGCAGCCCACCGGCGGCAGCGGCGCCGCCTTCGCCGAGCCAAAGCCTGTACTGCAGCCATCCCAGCAGTGCCAACAGCAGCAAGGCCAACAATCGCAGCGTCCGCGTCGCGTCGGTCATCGATGCCGTCATCGAGTCCGTATCAATCCCGGCCGATCGACACGAACGCGGCGCGACCAGCGTACTTCGCCGTAGCACCGAGCTGCTGTTCGATGCGCAGCAGCTGGTTGTACTTG
>JAYUIZ010000789.1:0-1385 GCA_043765595.1 Lysobacter sp.
CTCGATCAAGACATGGATCGGCAGGTGATCGGCCCCCGCGTGCGACAGCGCCGTGACAACCTTGTCCACATCATCAACCGACTCGACTATGTTGTCCAGATCGGTGACGATGCGTTCAAACGGCAGCTCGGTGTCGTAGATGAAGCCGGTGTCGCCTTCGGCGCAGCTGATCGTCACCGGCTGGCCGTCCTGGATGCTGTCCAGCGCATTGCCGGTGCCGACGACGGCGGGGACGCCCAGTTCGCGGGCGATGATCGCCGCGTGACAGGTGCGGCCGCCGCGGTTGGTGACGATGCCGGCGGCGCGCTTCATCACCGGTTCCCAGTCGGGATCGGTCATGTCGGCCACCAGCACGTCGCCGGGCTGCACGCGGCTCATGTCGGCGAGCGAACGCACGACGCGGGCGACGCCGCTGCCGATCTTGTTGCCGATCGCGCGACCTTCCACGATGACGTCGCCGCGACGGGTGAGGCTGTAACGTTCGATTTGGGTGGCATGGGCGCGCGACTTCACGGTTTCTGGACGCGCCTGCACCACGAAGAGTTTCCCGGTGATGCCGTCCTTCGCCCACTCGATGTCCATCGGCCGGCCGTAATGTTCTTCGATGGTCAGCGCTTGGCGCGACAGTTCCTGTACGTCTTCGTCGGTGATCGAGAAGCTGTTGCGCAGCTCGGCCGGGGTGTCTTCGTTGCGCACGCGCTCGCCGGGCGCGTCGGAATACACCATGCGGATCTGTTTGGCGCCCATCGAGCGGCGCAGGATCGCTGGCTTGCCAGCGCGCAGGGTCGGCTTGTAGACGTAGAACTCGTCGGGATTCACCGCACCCTGCACCACGTTTTCGCCCAAGCCGTAGCTGGAGGTGACGAATACGACCTCGCGGAAGCCCGATTCGGTGTCGAGCGTGAACAGCACGCCGGAGGAGCCGACATCGGAACGCACCATCAACTGCACGCCGGCCGAGAGGAACACGTCCTCATGCTTGAAACCGTGATGCACCCGGTATGCAATCGCCCGGTCGTTGTAGAGACTGGCGAAGACTTCCTTGACCTTGCGCACCACGTCGTCGGCGCCGGTCACGTTGAGGAAGGTTTCCTGCTGGCCGGCGAATGAGGCGTCGGGCAGGTCTTCAGCGGTGGCGGATGAACGGACCGCGACTGCGACATCGATGCCGACCGGGCTGTTACCGGAATTCTCTGCGCAAAGCTGCGCATAGGCCGTGCGGATGTCGGCATCCAGCTGCGGCTGCAGCGGGGCGTCGATCACCCAACCGCGGATCTCGCCGCCGGCAGCGTTGAGGGCTGGCACGTCTTCGACATCCAGGCTGGCCAGACGATCGAAGATCCGCTGATGCAGCGTGTTGTGCGCAATGAAGTCCTTGAACGCCT
>JAYUIZ010000790.1:0-3908 GCA_043765595.1 Lysobacter sp.
GTACGCCGACGACCAGCTCGATCTGCCCGGCCTGCGCCTGCCACATGCGCATCTGCACGAACGCGCGTTCGCGCTGATCCCGCTGCTCGATCTGGTCGACGATATCGACATCCCCGGTCGCGGCAGCGCCCGGCGGGCGCTCGGCAGTGCGGAACGGGGCGGAATCGCCCTGTTGCCGGAACGCTGAAACGCCGGAAAGCATCCGCCGCACCTGCTAGGCTTAGCGCCCTCCGGCCTCTTCCCCCGGCCCAATCCTGGATGCATATGGCCATTCGAGAAGACAAGCCCTGGACCGTGCCGGCGCTGGCAGATGCCAAGCGCGACGGTCGCAAACTGGCGATGCTGACCGCCTACGACTCGGTGTTCGCCCGCGTTCTCGATCGCAGTGGGACCGACTTGATTCTGGTCGGCGATTCGCTTGGCATGGTGGTGAAAGGCCACGGTTCGACGCTGCCGGTGACCGTCGACGACATCGCGTATCACACCGCCGCGGTCGCCAGCGGCCTGCAACGTGCGCTGCTGATCAGCGATCTGCCGTTTCAGGCCGACGCTACGCCCGAACGCGCGCTCGACGCCGCCACCCGCCTGCTGCAGGCCGGTGCGCAGATGGTCAAGCTTGAAGGTGCCGGTCCGCACAAGCTTGAGGTCATCCGTTTTCTCGTCGAACGCGAGATCCCGGTGTCCGCGCATCTGGGTCTCACCCCGCAGTCGGTGCTGCGTTTCGGCGGTTTCAAGGTGCAGGGCCGCGAGGCGCTGGCCGCCGCGAAGCTGCATGAGGACGCGCAAGCAGTGGCCGATGCCGGCGCGTCGCTGCTGGTGCTGGAATGCGTGCCGACCCCATTGGCGCAGTCGATTACCGCCGCCAGCCCCATTCCCACCATCGGCATCGGCGCCGGCCCGCACTGCGACGGCCAAGTGCTGGTGCTGCACGATTTTCTCGGCCTGGACAACGGCCACCGCCGGCCGAAATTCGTCAAGGATTTCCTGGCCGAAGGCGGCTCGGTGGCCGGGGCGGTGGAAGCGTACTGCGCCGCAGTGCGCGATGGATCGTTTCCCGATGCGCAGCACGCATATCAATAAGCATTCCAATAAGCATTCCAATACGCATTCCAACCGGGTGTTCCGCGGACCATGATCGAAACCATTACCGAACTCGACCATCTGCGCGAACGCATCCTCGGGTGGCGCCGCGAAGGGCTGCGCATCGGCTTCGTCCCGACGATGGGCAATCTGCACGCGGGCCATTATTCACTGGTCGAACTGACGCGGCAGCACGCCGACCGCATCATTTCCAGCGTGTTCGTGAACCCGACCCAGTTCGGGCCCAACGAAGACTTCACCCGCTACCCGCGCACGCCCGAAGCCGACACCAGCGGGCTCGAAGCCGCCGGTTGTCATGCGCTGTGGCTGCCGACGGTGGAATCGATGTATCCGTTCGGCGTCGACTTCGCGGTGCGTATGCGCGTCCCGGGCGTGGCCGACGTGCTGGAGGGCGCGCATCGCCCCGGGCATTTCGACGGCGTCTGCACCGTGGTCGCGCGGCTCTTCAATCAGGTGCAGCCTGACTTGGCGGCGTTCGGCAAGAAGGATTTCCAGCAGGTTGCTGTTATCCAGCAGATGGTCACCGATCTGGCCTATCCGCTCACCTTGCTGCGCGGCGAGATCGTCCGCGAGCCCGACGGCCTTGCGATGAGTTCGCGCAACCAGTATCTGAGTGCGGAAGACCGGGTGATCTCCGCCGAGATCCATCGCACGCTGCTGGATATGCGCGCGCAGGTGTTCGCTGGGGTGTCGCGCAGTTCGGTCGAGACCGGCGCTGCGATCCGTTTGGGCGATGCCGGGTTTTCTGTGGATTACGCCGCGATCCGCACGCCGGATCTGGCCGCGCCCGAGATCGAACCGGCGCGCTATGCCGCCCGCGGCCCGCGGGTCGCGCTGATCGCGGCGCGTCTTGGCCGCACCCGCCTGATCGACAATCTGGAATTCGATCTGGGCTGACGCACCGCGGAGACAATCGCTGACCGGCGATGACCGCTGCGGCACGTGGCTTCTGTGCGCCTGTGGTTCGCAAGGCAACGGATGAGTCCTGCGATGGCTTGTTCGCGTACTGCAGGTCGAAACGCTGTCCAGATCTACTTCGCAGATGCGCTTTCCGTGTTCGTAACACCGTGTACTGCGGTCATTCCGCGGGACAGGGTCGCGCGATCCGCACGCTGTTTTCGTTTGCATGGCAGTACGCGTTGACGATCTGGCAAGATGCGGCATCGCGCACACAACGCCTATGGCCCGATATGACCGAGCACAACGCTACTGTTTTCGACGCGCTGCATCCGCATGCCGAGCGCCTGCGGCATTCGTCGATTTCCGGGCTGATCGCCGGCGACCCCGGGCGTCCGCAGGCATTCGCAGTGCGTGTGGGTCCGCTGTATGCCAGTTTCGCGCGCCAGCACTACGACCGCCTGGCGCTGGAGGCCTTGTTCGCCATCGCCGAAGCCGCAGATCTGGCTTCAGCATTCCGGCGGCTGTTCGATGGCGACATCGTCAACGTCACCGAAGGCCGCGCCGCGCTGCATACCGCGCTGCGCAGCGATCTTTCCGTCGCCGCGCACGTGCTGCAAGCCACTGCGCAGGCGCGCGCCGCGCGTGCGCGCATGGCGACGATGGTCGACGGACTCATCGCGGCCGGTGTGACCGATGTGATCAGCGTCGGCATCGGCGGTTCCGATCTCGGTCCGCGACTGGTCGCCGATGCGCTGAGCGATGTCGGAGACGGGCCGCGGCTGCGCGTGCATTTCGTGTCCAACGTCGACGGCAACGCGGTGCGCCGCACGCTGTCGCAGCTCGACCCCGCGCGTACCGCGGCGATCCTGATCTCCAAGACTTTCGGCACCCAGGAAACCCTGCTCAACGGCACCGTAGTGCGCGAGTGGCTGCAGAACGACAGCCGTGTGTATGCGGTGAGCGCGAACGTGCAGCGCGCGGCCGCATTCGGCATCGACGAAAGCCGCATCCTGCCGATGTGGGATTGGGTCGGCGGCCGATATTCGCTGTGGTCGGCGGTGGGTTTCCCGATCGCGCTCGCCATCGGCATGGGCGGTTTCGAGCGCCTGCTCACCGGCGCCGCGCACATGGATGCCCACGTGCTGGCGACGCCGCTGCGCGACAACATGGCGGTATGGCATGCGCTGACCGCGATCTGGAACCGCAATGCGATGCATGCAGGCAGTCAAGCGGTGTTGCCGTACGACGAACGCCTGCGCCTGCTGCCGAATTATCTGCAGCAGCTGGTGATGGAAAGCCTCGGCAAATCCGCGCGGCTCGATGGTACGGCGCTGAGCGGCCACACCGTGCCGGTCTGGTGGGGCGGGGCGGGTACTGATACCCAGCACAGTTTCTTCCAGGCGCTGCATCAAGGCACCCAGATCGTGCCGGCCGATTTCATCGGCGTGATCCGCGCCGATCATGCGCATGCCGACAACCACACCGCGCTGCTCGCGAATCTGCTGGCGCAGACCGAAGCCTTCGCCAACGGTCAGGCCAGCGACGACCCGCATCGTGCCTATGCCGGCAATCGTCCGAGCACGCTGCTGTTGCTGGATGCCCTTACCCCGGAATCGCTGGGCGCGCTGATCGCGCTGTACGAACACAGCGTCTATCTGCAGTCGGTGCTGTGGGGCATCAACGCGTTCGACCAGTTCGGCGTGGAGCTCGGCAAGCAGGTCGCGAACAAGCTGTTGCCGGCGCTGAAGGGCGACGCGGAGGCCGACGACCCGGTGACGCGTGCGCTGCTGGCGGAGATACGCCAGCGTTCTGTCTGATCCGGGTTTTTCTGTAGAGCGGCCTTCAGGCTGCTGCTCCTCTTGCGGTTAAAAAAGCAGCGGCCTGAGAGCCTGTTCAAAATCTTTAAG
>JAYUIZ010000791.1:0-3897 GCA_043765595.1 Lysobacter sp.
CTTTCGCGCCCAGGCGGCTGATGATGCGGATGCGATCGGCAAGCACAGCATGCTCGACCATGCCGATGCTGAAGAGCAGCGCCGACAGGCGCGGCGAGCGTTCGAACACTTCGTACAATCCGGACTTGGGGAACGGACACAGCAAACCGTCGGTCGCGGCGGCCAGCGCGGAAGCTGTCTTCGAGAAGGCGACGTCCGGGATGCCGACGATGTCGCCCGGATAGTGGATATGCAGAATCTGCCGACTGCCGTTGGGCAGGGTCATATAGGTGTAGAACCAGCCCGACTTGACCACGTACATGTGCTCGGCTGGAACCCCGATGTCGCGAACCATCGCCTTGGCGCGCACGGGCTCTTCGGCTTCCTCCAGCTTCGCCAGCAGCGCCGCATCCTGTTGGCTCAGCGGGATGTGGTAACCGATTTTTTCGACGAGGCAGCTCTTGCTCATGGCGATAGCATAGCGCCTGCGGGTTCGCGTGCGAATGTCCTGCGATCCGCCGCCCCCGGGGCCTGGCGCGCCTGTCTCAAGTGGTTTCCGATCAAGCCCTGCGTACCGCGAAGCGATGGGCATAACGAACAGGAATCTATGCGACAGCCAGCGCGACCGGCTGGCCCTTGCCTTCATCGTGTGGGCGGATGCCGCAGGTAGGGAAGAAGCGATGCTGGATCGCGTGTTTGTTGAAGGTTTAGCTGCTGGCGGCGTCTTCGGGGAGTAAGCAGGGTCAGTTTGTCGCGGGGGACGAACCAGAGCAGGGAGCTTTGCGGGAGCAGATCGAGCAGTTGCAGGACATAGCGCTGTCGATGTCGCCTTCGACCTCGAAGGCGATGCTTCCGCAGTGGCAGCTTCCTTGGTGTTTCATGGGTTTGCCTCCTTGCGGTTTAGATTTGAAATTTATCGAACGAGTGGAAAGCAACTGCAGAGCTTCCGCGCTTTGCGCGGGTAACTTTCTTTGTCGCACTGCGCCGCTTGCGGCGCGAACGGCGAAGCCGGCCCGAAGGGCGAGCGCTGTAGGCGCGAGTCAAGAAAGTCACCAAAGAAAACTCCCGGTGCCGAGGCAAACCTGCCATCTGCGACGCAGCGGGGATTTTTCGATGCGGCATCCTGCCGCGTCGAAAAACGGTGCGCATCCCTGCGCACCGCCCTCCGGGTTTACTATCTTGATCAGATGCGGGCTGACTGACATATCGATGGGACGAAGCAAATCGTAAAACGCTTTTTGTAGGGCGGTCTTGACCCGCCGCGAACGGAGCACTGAACTGAAAGTCGCTGCGAGGAATGGAACTCTGTAGCTTGCATGCAATTAGGCGTGGCGAAGCCATTGGCCGCCAATAGCGTTGACAGCAAGGCTTTCGACAACTTCCACCGTCTCAACGACATGTCCATGCGTACGAACCCGCCCAAGCCTGAAGACCCGGAGGGCGGTGCGCAGGACGCGCACCGTTTTTCGACGCGGCAGGATGCCGCATCGAAAAATCCCGGGCGCATATCCGATGGCAGGTTTGCATCGGCACTAAAGAGTTTTCTTTGGTGACTTTCTTTGCGACAAAGAAAGTTACCCGCGCAAAGCGCGGAAGCTCTGCTTTTATCTGTTACGTTAGCAGGCTGCTGAAATACTGTTCCAGCACCCCGAAATTTCCGGTTTTTCGCATTCGCCGGACGAACGCGCTACCAGCCATCAATGACTTACTCTCGCCTTCCGACCCCAAAGCCACACTTTTCAAAGGTGTCAATCAGTATTTCAGCAGCCTGTTAGGTCAATGATTCATCCTGTGACTCTTACCCAATCCGGTCAATAGATTCAGGATACGACATAAAGTAGATGTTGCGAAATCCAGGATTTATTAAATGATGCAAATCATCTGAGATTAGTTTTCCGGAATTGAACCCGCGATCAGCTAAAAGCAATAACTCAATATGCTCATATTTTTGCTTATAAGTTGCCAGATTCAGCGCCTTCTTATCTATGGCACCCTGTAAGTCGGATCTTGACACTTTCTTCAACCAACCCACTCTGTCATTGACAAATTTCCAGCGCGAATAACGCACAAAATGCTCAGGGAGTTGGCTCATGAAAACCTTCACCTGCGGAGCCTGAACCGTAATACGACCCTCATGATATTTCGGCGCAGATTCGAGCATGCATTTCAATATGGCATCTGAATTTATTGACGAAAGAACCCCCAGAAATTGCGCTGAAATCGGAAGCCCACCTTCCTCGTAGTACTTTTTAGCCAACAATGATAGAGCGTGAATAGTCTTTCTCTCGCTCCTCTTCATTGCTGATCCAAAGTGAGTCTCTACATCGACAAATATCTGTCGAATCTCGAGTCCAAAGGTCTCAGCGGCAGTTCGGACCTCAAAATCCAGCGGTTCTGGAATATCATTCAGCATCCAATCCGCGGCCAGAAGAGTGGCAGCCTTCTCGGCAAATATTCGTTCTTGAACCTTGCTGACCACGTCGACTCCAGTCGCCTAACTCGCAATATACCGCTGCAAAGAATCCAACTCCGCCTGCTGATCCTCGATCACCGCCTTCACCAAATCGCCAATAGACACAATTCCCACCACCTCATCCCCATCGATCACCGGCAGATGCCGGATGCGATGCTCGGTCATCGTCTGCATGCAGCGATCCGACGTATCCAGCGACCACGTCGTCAACACATTCGACGTCATGATCTCGCTCACCAGAGTGTCCGAAGACGAACGCCCCTGCAGCACGACCTTCCGTGCGTAATCGCGTTCGGAAAGAATGCCCACCAACCGCGGCCCGTCCATCACCAGCACCGCGCCGATATGCGCCTCGGCCATCAGGCGGATGGCGTCGAGGACCGGGGCCTCAGGACGGATCGCGTGGATCGTCGGGCTTTTCGCTTCCAACAGCTGACGGACTGTGCGCATCGGGCGTCTCTCCTTCAGGGTCTGCGCCCAAGGATACGCCCGCCGCGGGCCGCCAGCGATCCACCAGATACAGCGGCCGCTGCTTGGATTCCTCGTACAGCCGGCCCAGGTATTCGCCGATCACGCCCAGCGCAGTCAGCTGCACGCCGCCCAGCAGCAGGATCACCGTCATCATCGTGGGCCAGCCGGCTACCGGATCGCCCCAGAACATCGCTTTGATCACCACCCACAGCGCGTAGACGAACGCCAGAACGGCAGTGAGTACGCCCAGATAGGTTGCCACCCGCAGCGGTGCGGTGGAAAAGCTGGTCACGCCTTCCAGCGCGAAATTCCACAGCCTCCACAGATTGAATTTGCTGCGACCCGCCACCCGCGCTTCGCGGTGGTAGGGAATTGCAACCTGCTCGAAACCAACCCAGCCGAACAGGCCTTTCATGAAACGGTGGCGCTCGCGCAGCTGGCGCAGCGCGGCCAGCGCGCGCGGCGACAGCAGCCTGAAATCGCCGGTATCGGTGGGGATGGGGGTTTTCGACAGCCGCTGCATCAACCGGTAGAAGCCGTGGGCGGTGGCGCGCTTGAGCCAGCCCTCGCCGTCGCGCTCGGTGCGGGTGCCGTGGACGTCGTCGTAGCCCTCTCGCCATTTCGCCACGAACTGTGGGATCAGCTCCGGCGGATCCTGGCCGTCGGCGTCGAGGATGATCGCGGCGCCCTGGCGGACCCGGTCGAGGCCGGCGGTGAGCGCAGCCTCCTTGCCGAAATTGCGGCTAAGCCGCAGCAGCGACACCCGCGCATCGGCGGCGGCGATGTCGTCCAACACCGCCCAGGTGCGATCATGGCTGCCGTCGTCCACGTACAGGACATGGCCTGCGACGCCCTCGCCCGCCAGCACATCCAGCGCAGCGGCGATGCGCGGGTGCAGCGCCGGCAGGGCTTCGGCCTCGTTGAAGGCGGCGATGACGACGGTCAGGCGTTCGGTAGACATATAGATAGAGTAA
>JAYUIZ010000792.1:0-1374 GCA_043765595.1 Lysobacter sp.
GCTGGCAACACCCGCACACTCTTTTTAGCCGCCATCGACGGCAAATAATCCGGTCGCTTTGGCGGGTTTTGCAAGAGGCTCCCAACTGGGGGCAACGTAAACACTACACGTCTCACCCAGTGAGTCTGGCTGACGATCGTTGCTAATCAGGTGGGATTTTCATGCAACGCATGAAAATGGCGATGGCTCCGCCGGCTGACCTCGGCACCCGCATCGACCGATACCGTTGCTGCCTTCCGGCCCTGGCGGGATTTTCGATCTAGCGTCGCGAGGGGCCGACGGAGCCACCATAGACGTGCGTCAGCGACGCTTGGAACCAGCAGGGAGAGGGACACAGTCCCGACGCCCAAACTGCTGATCTTGCTGAAAACCACTCGGCGGACCGTGTTCTGCTGAATGCGTCGTCATTCTAGCCGACCGGGGCGGGCGAGGGAACGGGTAATCGGTGGCGAGCATTCACGGTATGCATCCGGTTTCAGCTCTTGAAGCGCATCGCCCGGTTGACGCCCAGCGCGGCCAGCGTGCCGACCGCGCCGGACAGCAGGTAGACGCCGAGCCACGCCAGCCCGAAGTGCGCGCACAGCGCCAAGGCCACCAGTGGCGCGAAGGCGGCGCCGATCAGCCATGCCAAGTCGGAGGTCAGCGCCGCGCCGGTATAGCGATAGCGCTGCCCGAAGTTTGCGGTCACCGTCCCCGCGGCTTGGCCGTACGACAGACCCAGCAGCGCGAAGCCGATCAGGATGAAGGCGGCTTGGCCCGCGGATCCCGCGCCCATCAGCGTGGGCGCAAAGCCGCTGAACATCGCGATCATGATGGCCAGACCGCCCAGCGTGCGCGCGCGACCGACGCGATCGGCGATCAATCCTGACGCTACGATGGCGCCGGCGGCGATGAAGCCACCGACGATCTGGATCATCAGGAAACCGACGATCGATTGATCCGTATACAGCAGGATCCACGACAGCGGGAAGATGGTGACGATGTGGAACAGCGCGTAGCTGGCCAGCGCCGTGAACGCGCCGATGACCACATGCTGGCCCTTGGCGCGGAACAGTTCGCCGATCGGCGTGGGCTCCAGCTCCAGTTCGCCCATCTTGCCCTGATATTCCTCGGCGACCACCAGCCGCAGCCGCGCGAACAGCGCGACCACATTGATCGCGAACGCGACGAAGAACGGATAGCGCCAGCCCCAGGCGAGGAAATCCTCCTGCGTGAGACTCGCATGCAGGAAGGCGAACACGCTCGCGGCGACGATGAAGCCGATCGGCGCGCCCAGCTGTCCCAGCATCGAATACCAGCCGCGGCGTTCCTTCGGTGCGTTCAATGCCAGCAGCGAAGGCAATCCATCCCACGATCCGCCCAGCGCGATGCCCT
>JAYUIZ010000793.1:0-3881 GCA_043765595.1 Lysobacter sp.
CCCACAAAAAACGGCGCCGCTCCTGCACGAGGCGATGGGGTGCGATTACAGGCCCTTGAAGACCGTCGACAGCAGCAACAGCACGAAGGCGGTCGCCAGCAGCCAGAAGGCATTCGGCGCGGCGACGCTGAGGTAGCCGAGTTTTCCGGCGATGCCGGCGCCTCCGAGCAGGAGCGAGACGAGCCATGCGGCTGTGCTGGGCGGGGTGAGATTGATCATGTGTGCGAGCGTCTGGACGAAAGCGACATTCTAGCGATGCCGTCGCCCGTCAGAAGCTCATGAACATCCCGCCGTTGACGGGAATGTTCGCACCGGTGATGAAGCCGGCGTCGTCTGCGGTGAGGAATTCGACCGTGCGCGCGATTTCCGAGGGTTTGCCGAGGCGACCAACCGGGATTTTCTCGACGATGTCGACGCGGATCTCCTCGGGGATCGCCATCACCAGCGCGGTTTCGCAGTAACCTGGCGACACCGAGTTCACGGTCACGCCCTTGCGCGCGACCTCGCGGGCGAGGGCCATGGTGAAGCCGTGCATGCCGGCTTTTGCGGCCGAATAATTGGTCTGCCCGAACTGGCCGGTCTGTCCGTTCACCGAGCTGATGTTGACGATCCGGCCGAAGCCGCGGTCCACCATGCCGTCGACCGCGTGGCGACACATGTTGAACACGCTGTCGAGATTCACGTTCATCACCGCATCCCACTGCGCTTTGTCCATCTTGCGCAGGGTGCCGTCGCGGGTGATGCCGGCGGCGTTCACCAGGATATCCAGCGAACCGCGTTCGGCTTCGATCCTGCGCACGGTGGCCGCGCAGGCGTCGAAATCGCCGGCGTCCAGCGCTTCGAAATGGATATCGAGGCCGGCCACGTCGCGTTGGAATTCGGCGATGCGTTCGGCGCGCGCGCCTAGGTCGGCGGCGACGACGGTCCGGCCGGCACGGGCAAGAGTTTTGCAGATCTCGGTGCCGAGCCCGCCGATGCCGCCGGTCACGACGGCCACGCGCTTGTTCATTCGCTTGTCCCCTGAGGTGTCTTGAAGTCATCGGCCGCCGTGGGCAGCCGGAGGCGTACGCGCAGCCGTCAGCGTGCGCGGCAAGGCCGCGCCGGTGGCTGCGATACGGTTATTCGTCGTGCGACTTGCTGCTGCCGGACTTGTCGCCCGGTTTCGCCGAAGGGCTGCGGCCCATGGCGCCGATCAGGTTGTGCTGGAACTCGCGCCAGAGTTCGAGGTTGCGCTCGGTCAGCTGGTTCATCATCGTCCACGGCGTCTGCCCGATCATGCCGCCCATCTGCTGGCGGAACTGCTGCTGCTGATCCAGGAAGACCTGCATCGAGCGTTCGAGATAGTTGCCCATAAACCCCTGCAGAGAATCCCCGTAGAAACGGATGATGTGGCTGAGCAGCTGTGTGGAGAGGATCGGCTCGCCGTCCTGTTCGTGCTCGGAAATGATCTGCAGCAGCACCTGACGCGTCAGATCGTCGCCGGATTTGGCGTCGCGGACTTCGAATTCTTCGCCATCCACGATCAGCTGGCGTACGTCCTCGATCGTGATGTAACTCGAGATCTTGGTGTCGTAGAGGCGGCGGTTCGGGTACTTCTTGATGATCCGCAATGCGGGCATGGAGCCTTTACTCTAAGGAGCACAGTCCCCGAGCATGGCGCAGGCGGCGGTCGCTTGCAACTTGTCGGCCAGATGCAGCCTTTCGGCGGTTTGAACGCGAGAAGAGTGGCCAAGAAAACAGTGACGCGAATCACGCGCTTGCCCGGCCATCCTGCCCCCGGCACAGGTTCGTACACTTGGCCGGGACAGCCGGAAACTCACCAACCCATGTGGTGGCCGCCGTTGATGTCGAGATTGGAGCCGGTGATCCAGCTCGCCTGCTGGTCGGCGAGGAAGGCCACGCCATAGGCGATTTCCTCCGGCGTGCCGAGGCGGCCGGTGGGGATGTCTGCGACGATCTTCGCGCGCACGTCCTCCGGGACCGCCATCACCATGTCGGTGGCGATGTAGCCCGGCGAAATGGTGTTGACGGTGACGCCGAGTTTGGCGTTCTCGCGTGCCAGCGAAATGGTGAAGCCATGCATGCCGGCCTTCGCGGCGGCGTAGTTGGCCTGCCCGTACTGGCCCTTGAGGCCGTTGATTGAGCTGATCTGGATGACCCGTCCCCACTTGCGCTCGCGCATGCCCTCGATCACCGGGCGGGTGACGTTGAACACCGAGTTGAGATTGGTGTTGATCACGTCCTGCCACTGGATGGCGGTCATGCGGTGGAAGGTGCCATCGCGGGTGATGCCGGCGTTGTTGACGAGGATGTCGATCGGCCCGAGCTGGCGCTCGACCTCGCGCACCATCGCCTCGGCCTCTTCGGGGGAGCTGACGTCGCCCTTGGCCAGCGCGAACTCGTAGCCGTCGGCCGTCATCAGCGCCTGCCAGGCCTTGGCTTTTTCCTCGCTGCGATAATTGGTGGCGACCTTGTGGCCCATGTCGGCCAGGCGTTTGCAGATGGCGGTGCCGATGCCGCCGGTGCCGCCGGTGACCAGTGCGACGCGTGTTGTCATGGTGTTCTCCCATCCCAGTTGAGTGTGTGGTGCCCGCAGCCGGGTCTCGTGCCCGGTCAGCGTTGTTGGATTCGTTTCGATTCTATGCGTGCTTGCTGACCACGCCATTGTGCAATGCGGCGAAGCCGATCGGATCGCGCGGAATCGCATCGGGATCGAATTCATCCACTGCACGGGTCAGGATGCGTCCGAGGTCGCCAATGCCCTCCAGCGCATCCGGATGCTGCCCGAGCGCCCGCCACGCCATTCGCAGCGCAGGCAGCGGGTCGGCGCAGTCGACCGGCAGCGCATGCAGCGATTTCGAGAGCTTCTGGCCGGCCGCATCGACGATCAGCGGCAGATGCGCGTACACCGGCGTCGGCAGCTCGAGCGCCCGCTGCAGCAGGATCTGCCGGGGCGTGGAATCCAGCAGGTCGGCGCCGCGCACCACGTGGGTGATGCCCTGATCGGCGTCGTCCACCACTACGGCCAACTGATAGGCCCAGAAGCCATCGGCGCGCAGCAGCACGAAGTCGCCGACCGCCGCGGCCACGTCCTGTTCGACTCGGCCGTGCAGTAGGTCATCGAACGACACAGGATTCCGCTCCTCCACCCGCAGACGGATCGCGGCCTCGACGCGTCTGGCGCCAGGACGGCAGGCGCGATGGATGCCGTCGACCGCGGCCAGATCGCTGCGGCTGCAGCGACAGGGGAACGCCAGCCCCTGCGCGAGCAGGCGATCAAGCGCGGCCCGGTATAGTTCGTGACGTGCGCTCTGGCGCGCCACCGGGCCGTCCGAGACCAGGCCGAACACCGCCAGCGTCCGCAGTTGCGCATCGGCGGCGCCGGGCACTTCGCGCGGCGGGTCCAGGTCTTCGATCCGGATCCACCACTCGCCTCCGGCGTGGCGGGCCATCAGCCAACTGCCGAAGGCCGCGACCAGCGAGCCCATATGCAGCGGCCCGGTGGGCGAGGGCGCGAAACGTCCGCGGTACGGCGTGAGCTGGCTCATGTGGAATGCTGCGCGAAAGCTGTGTAGCTGCACAAGCGCTGCGGCCGCTTCCAGCATCACCCTCACCAACTGGTTTCGCGCCGCCAAGGCCTCACGCATCGAGTCACTCGCCAAGGTCGCCCGCATCACGGCATGGGCCCGTCCGCCGCCCGAGCCCTCAGAGCCTGTTCAAAATCTTTTAATGGCCCGATAATGGTCTGATGAGAAACCAATCTTATCCCAGCGATATCAGCCGCGAACGCTTTGAATCCATTCGCCCGATGCTTGAGAACGCTCGTAAGCAAACGCGCCCAAGGACTGTCGATCTGTACGAAGCATTTTGCGCGGTTCTTT
>JAYUIZ010000794.1:0-3880 GCA_043765595.1 Lysobacter sp.
CGTCGCGTCGCGGTGGTCATCTGCGCTCGGCAATCCTTATGAAAACGCTATCGTGGAGCGCCGGAGGATCGAAACCGTCGACGATGCGTGAGGCCCACATCGCAGACCGGGGCTGCGTGGTGGGTTGTCGCGCTTCGCACAAGATTGCTGCATGGGGCAGCTGCTGTGAGACTTGATGCAGAAATCAGCAGGTCTCGGATCGCCTTATGAACGGCGCTATCACTGGCATTTCGTTGCCCAGAGGCGTGAATTTCCGCATCAAGATCGCAGGCGCATCATCGGCATGGCGTTCGGCGCAGATCGCCATCAGATAATCCGCAGTCGGCCGGTACTGCCAGAAGCTCCAGCGATCGGCGTGATCCTGCAGCTCGGGATTTATACTGATGCTCACCGCGCTGTGGCGTGGAAACGCGAAGCTGAAACTGTCTAGCGGCAGCGACAGGCCCATTCCGCGCGCTTTGATGTAAGACTCCTTGAAGGTCCAATACTCGAAGAAGCGATCCTGCTGCCGGTCCGGAGCGACGCGCGAGAGCTCCGCGACTTCGGCCGAGGAGAAGAAGCGCTCCGCCACGTCCAGGGATATGGCGCGTGTGGCGATGTTCTCGACATCGATCCCCAGTTCGCGGCCGCGGGTAACGGCAAGCGCGATCAGGCCGCGGGTATGCGAGAGGTTGAAGCAAAGACCGCGTGCTTGGACTTCGGTTTCAACGATAGCCTTCGAGATCACCGGCCGGCCATAGGCATTCTTCGAAAACGCCCAGTCTTCAGGGGCGATCTGCGCATAGCGCGAAAGCACCATACGCACCATCGCGCGGGTGACTAGGTAGCGCTTACGGTCGTCTGCGAAGTAGAAGCGTCCTTCCAGCGCGACTTCGTCATCGCTCAGAAGCGATCGCAGTCCGGCAAGATGCCGGTCGTCGACGATCTCGTCGTAATACGTGAGCCAGATATCAATATCGTGGCAACTGGCCGCCGTGGCCGCATGGGCCTTCGGCAATAGCATGGATGCAGACATTCTTCCTATCCCGTCAATGCATGGGTTTTGTTCGGAGACTATCGCGGGAGACTCCTGCCTTCTCCTCTCCGATTGATGTTTAAGTTGTCACTATTCAGAGGGCATCATTACCTGATGAACACGTTGAATGAAAGCAATTTCGGTCAGGCGGCTTCCGATGCGATGTGCAGGCGGTCTTCGCGGAGCGTGCCCTGATCAGGGGCAATAACACGTTTGTTTGATCGAAAGATCGCGATTGCATCGCACAATCGGAACGACGTACATGTTGGAGACCCATACTAGATTTATTCGCAAAATTCCAAGAAAACGTTTGCATTGCACCGACCCGGCAAAAGCTCGTATTGACAATATTCGGCAGAGTCTGTTTATATAAGGTGTGAATGGGGGTCTGCACAACGTAGTAATCGAGTGAAATACCGAGATCGTTGACTTGTACCGATCTGCGGGTGAGCCCTCAAAAGCTTAAGGAATGTGTGCCGTGTACGCGGCTTTGCCGTGCTGTCATCTTGAAGGATCAAGCATTGGGCGTATTCGTCTTATGAAGCATCGTCTCCGTTCGATTGGGTTTGTCAACTCATTGCTGCACGTCTCGTGCAGGCTTCGGGCATCGCTGTGGAGTTTTCGGAGGCGAGTGACGGCTTGCCTGTCGATGAGGGGCGCGCGCTGCACAGCGCACTCGGTGTGCTGGGGATCGTGAGCGAAGTCGGGCCGGGCGACCAAGGTGCTGGTGAAGGTGGTGTCTGATGCAGCGCTCGACGATCTGGCGGCATCGGAAGGGATCCGGCACTACCCGGGCCACGAAAGATCCAAGAATTCTACAGGGATGTTGTAACGCGCATGAACGGATCGGACAAGAATCTAACGGGAGGTCACGCGCCGCCGCATATCTCCGCCTCTGACTTGCAAGCAGCTCGGCTGCCGGCAGATGCCGAGTGCTTGGCCACCGCGATCGTGGCGGCTCAGGTGCGCGCGCTGTTTGCCGATGCGCACGGCGAATGCGCGCCGGCCGAAAGCTTCGCGATGCTGCGCCCCTCGCACCGCCGCTGGCTGGATTCTGTGCTGTCTCATCTCAATGCACACCGGGTTGCCACTGTCAATCCGCTAACGCGGCACTGCCATTTTCTCATCGACGATGCCGTCGAAGCGTTGTGGCTGCGTTGGGACGCGGCGATGCCGGGCTGGTGCGAGAACGCCAACCATCGCGCCTATCTCACACTGATTGAAGCCTGCCTGCGCAGGCTGTCCGAAATCCTGACGGGAACGCTGCCCGCCACCGATGTGGTGTTTCCCGATTCCTCGATGCACCTGGTCGAGGGTATCTACAAACACAACCTCATCGCCGATCACTTCAATCGGGTGCTTGGAGACAATTTGCATGCGGAATTGGCCGCCAAGGCCGCGCGCGGCGAGCGCGGCTTGCGCCTGCTCGAAATCGGCGCCGGCACCGGCGGCACCACCGCAGGGCTCCTGCCGATGCTCCGCGGTTTCGGCGACCTGGTCGAAGAGTATTGCTACACCGACCTGTCCAAGGCCTTTCTGCTACATGCGCAAGAGGCATATAAACCGGATTTCCCAGCGCTTCGCACCGCGATCTTCGATGTGGGCAAACCCCTTTCGCTGCAGTCGATCGAGGGCAATCGCTACGACGCGGTGATCGCGACCAACGTGCTGCACGCCACTTCCGACATGCGCGAGACGGTGCGCAACGCCAAGGCACTCCTGAAGCGCGGCGGCATGCTGCTGGTCAACGAGATCAGTGCGTGGTCGTGGCAAACGCATTTCACCTTCGGGCTGCTCGATGGCTGGTGGCTGTACGAGGACGAGAAGCTGCGCCTACCCGGCAGCCCGTCCCTATCCCCGGCCCAGTGGAAATCACTGCTGAAGGCCGAGCGCTTTGTCGATATCAGCTTCCCGGCTCACGCGGATCATGAACTGGGCCAATTGATCTTGGTGGCGAAAAGCGACGGGGTGGTACGCCAGCGGCTGGTGCCGCCGGCTGCGCCAGTGAAGGCAGTGCTTCGCAGGGGCGCGCCGGTCGCCGCACTCGCTTCGCCCTCAGCGCTTGAGATTACCTCTGCAACGACGACGAAGTCCGTGGCCGCGACTACATCCCTATCTGTCAGCGCCTCCGCGCTGGTTGCAACCGACGAGGCCGCACTGCGCGCGTCCTGCGCGCTTTTGTTCAGGGAGATGATCGCAGGCGCGCTGCGGATGGACGTGGGCGAGATCGAAACCCACAAGCCGCTGGAACAGTACGGGTTGGACAGCATTCTGGTCGTGCAGCTCACCACGCATTTCCGCAAGCTTTTTCCGGGCACTCGCAGCACGCTGTTTTTCGAAGTGCATAGCATCGACGGCTTGGTTGCACATTTTCTGGAACACGATCGTGCAACCGTAGCGCACGCGGCTTCCGTGCACGCGGCGACCGTGCTTGCGGCTACGGTGCCGGCCTCCGCTGCGGCTGCGCTGCCATCGACGCACGTGCCGGTTATATCGGCGCCCGCCCCGCGCGTGCCGGGCAAAGTGCTGGACCGCTCCGGCCGCCGACGGCTGCCGCCGAGCAGCCACGCACCGCACGCGCTGCCGATGCGGCCCGCAGCGGACGCAACGCCTTCTGCCGACGCACCTGTGGAGCGCGCCGTGCGCTGCGATGTCGCCATCATCGGCGTCAGCGGCCGCTATCCGCAGGCGCCCGATCTCGAATCGTTCTGGGACAACCTGGTGTCCGGACGCAGCTCCGCGAGCGAAGTCCCCGCCGACCGTTGGCGCTGGCAGGATTATCACGATGCCGAGAAGGGCAAGGCCGGCAAAAGCTACACCCGCTGGGGCGGTTTCCTCGACGACATCGATAAGTTCGATCCGCTG
>JAYUIZ010000795.1:0-1372 GCA_043765595.1 Lysobacter sp.
GACAGGTTTTCTTCCCACCGCGTCCCTTTGACGTTATCCGGACACCAATGATCAACGACATCCTCCAACATCTCGAATCGCTGGTGTCCTTCGACACCCGCAATCCGCCGCGCGATATCGGCACCGGCGGCATGTTCGATTACCTGCGCGCGCAGTTGCCCGGGTTCGTCTGCACGGTGACCGATCACGGCGCTGGTGCGGTGTCGATGCTCGCAGTGCGCGGCAATCCCGTGCGCGTGTTCAACGTGCACCTAGATACTGTGCCGTCGTCCGAAGCTTGGAGCGGCGATCCGCTGAAACTGCGGATAAGCGACGGCAGGGCTATCGGCCTCGGCGCCTGCGACATCAAGGGCGCGGCGGCCGGTCTTATCGTCGCAGCGCAGCGGACCAGCGGCGATGCTGCGTTCCTGTTCAGCACCGACGAGGAAGCCAACGACGCGCGCTGCATCGCCGCGTTTCTCGCAAGCGATCACGGCTTCAGCGAAGCGATCATCGCCGAGCCGACGCAGTGCGAAGCGGTGCTCGCGCATCGTGGTATCGCGTCGGTACTGATGACATTCCGCGGCGCGGCCGGGCATGCCTCCGGCGCGAATGCGATGCACAGCAATGCGCTGCATCACGCAATGCGCTGGGGTGCCAATGCGCTGAATCTGGTCGATGCCGAATCGCATCGCCGCTTCGGCGGCCTGACCGGCCTGCGCTTCAACATCGGCAAGGTCGAAGGCGGGATCAAGGCCAATGTGATCGCGCCCAGCGCGGAGCTGCGGTTCGGCTTCCGTCCGCTGCCATCGCACGATATCGATGAACTGCACGCGCGATTCCGCGATTGCGTCGCTGAGGAATCGATCGGCCGCTACGAAGAAACGTTCCGCGGCCCGTCGCTGCCGGCCGGCGATGTTGCCAGCGCCGAAGAGCGCCGGCTCGCTGCGCGCGATCTCGCCGACGAACTGGGTTTGCCGATCGGCAATGCCGTCGATTTCTGGACCGAAGCCTCGCTGTTTTCCGGCGCTGGCCTCACCGCGTTCGTGTACGGCCCCGGCGACATCGCCCAGGCGCACACCGCCGACGAATGGGTGACGCTCGATCAACTCGAACGCTACGCCGCGTCCATCATCCGCATCGTCGATGGAACCGCTTCCACATGACCCCCATGCTGCAATACAACGGGCTTGATCACAAAGTCCACGACCCGCAGACCCGGCAGACCATCGTGCGGCTGCTCTCCAGCATGGCCGGCGCGAAGGAGATTTCGCAGTATCTCAAGCGCTTCTCGCAGCTCGACGCGGCGCGCTTCGCACTGGTGAAGGTCGGCGGCGCAGTGCTGCGCGACGATCTGGGCGCGCTGACCTCATCGCTTGCGTTCCTGCAGGAT
>JAYUIZ010000796.1:0-12431 GCA_043765595.1 Lysobacter sp.
CTTCGCCACCCATTGCGTTCGGCACACCGCGTGTCCGCTTCGCAACGTCGCGAGTTGACGCATTGTGTGAGATTAGCTTAGGGTCTGTTCAGTCATCCGATATGGAGCATTTCGGATGGCGACGTCGCGTATTCGTCCGCTGTTCTGTCCGCACCGTGGTGTGCGGCCGGCAATCGACTTGTGCGCCCGTCAATGCGGGGGCAACCGCAGCAAGGGAATCATTTCAAATCACGTAGCACTCAGGGAGAGACAAGCTGTGAATCGATACCGTCAATTGAACGTACTCGCCGCCGCGACCGCGCTGGCACTATTCGCCACCGGTGCCTCGGCCGCCGGCCGCACCGACCTCAATCTCGTAGACATGAGCCGCGTCGCGAAGAGCAACGCCGCCATCGCCGCGTCCGGCGCAGTGGGCATGGATCACGCCCGCCACGCACAGGCGTTGGGCCTGGACAGCGAATCGCGCCTGTTCCTGCTCGATCGCAAGACCGATCGCGGCGTGCGCAATCACCGTTACCAGCAAACCTTCCGCGGCCTGCCGATCTTCGGCGAGCACGTGATCGTCAATGAAGACGAAAACGGCAATATCCGTACCCTGTTCGGCCAGAAAGTCTCCGGTCTCGCCAGCGAAATTCCGGCTGGCAAGCCGCGTCTGAGCAGCACCCGCGCATTGGCCATCGGCAAGAGCGCCGCGCTTGGCAATCGCATCGGCTTCATGCGCACCAGCGCGGAGAAATCCGAGCTGATGATCCACATCGACGACAACGGCGCAGCGCGCAAAGCCTATGTCGTCTCGTACTTCGCCGACACCCGCAGCGGCGGCTCGCCGTCGCGTCCGACGGTGATCATCGACGCCAACAGCGGCCGTGTGCTGAAGCAGTGGGACAACCTGCAGCACGCGCTAGTGGGTACCGGCCCCGGCGGCAACGCCAAGACCGGCCAGTACGAATACGGCACCAACTTCGGTTTCATGGACGTGACCCAGTCGGGCACCACTTGCACCATGAGCAACGCCAACGTGAAGACCGTGAATCTCAACGGCGGCACGTCGGGTACGACTGCATTTGCGTACACCTGCCCGCGCAACACCGTGAAGACCATCAACGGCGCGTATTCGCCGCTCAACGACGCGCATTACTTCGGTAGCGTGATTTTCAACATGTACAACGCCTACATCGGCAAGCCGCCGCTGACGTTCCAGCTGCTGATGAAGGTCCACTACAGCACCAATTATGAGAATGCGTTCTGGGACGGCTCGGCGATGACCTTCGGCGACGGTGCGGCCCGCTTCTACCCGCTGGTCAGCCTCGATGTGGCCTCGCACGAGGTCTCGCACGGCTTCACGTCGCAGAACTCCAACTTGACCTATTCCGGCCAGTCCGGCGGCATCAATGAAGCCTATTCGGACATTGCCGGCGAAGCCGCCGAGTACTTCATGAGGGGCACCAACGACTTCCTGGTCGGCGCGGATATCTTCAAGGCCAGCGGCGCGTTGCGTTACATGGCCAATCCTCCGCAGGACGGCAATTCGATCGGCAATGCCGCCAACTTCGTCACCGGCATGAACGTGCATTATTCGTCGGGCGTGTACAACAAGGCGTTCTACACGCTGGCCACTACCTCCGGCTGGAACACCCAGAAGGCCTTCCAGGTTTTCGCTCGCGCCAACGACCTGTACTGGACCGCCAGCACCAACTTCAACCAGGGCGCGTGCGGCGTGCAGACGGCCGCGGCCGATCTGGGCTTCACCGTCGCCAACGTCACCTCGGCCTTTACCGCCGTCGGCGTGAGCTGCGCCGGCACCCCGCCGACCGGCGGCACCGTCGTGTTGAACGTCGCGCTGCCGTCGCAGGCGGTCAACACCACGTCGTCGACCTATTCGGTGACCGTGCCGGCCGGTACGACCAGTCTGGTGTTCAACATCGCCGGTGGTAGCGGCGATGCGGACATGTACGTCGGGCTCGGCGCCGCGCCCACCACCACCACCTACACCTGCCGTCCGTATCTGGGCGGCAATGCCGAAACCTGCACCTTCAACAACCCGACGGCCGGCAGCGTGTATTTCGTCAACGTCCGCGCGTACTCGGCGTACTCGGGCGTGACTCTGAAAGCGACCCGCACCCCGTAATCTCGATGCGCCTGCCGTCGGAAGGCGGCAGGTGTCCGGCCCGGTGTGGACTGTTCCAGGATGAAGCCCCGGCATGTGCTGGGGCTTCATCGTTGGGGAAGTTGCGATGTTTCAGCGCCGAGTGATGTTGCGATGCAGCAAACCCGCAACCTCAAGACAGCTGCAACGGCCATGACTTTGTGATCGTCTTCACGTTTAGGGCGCAGGGTGGTCATTTTCCTGAGGCGTTTTCAGATCAGGCGAGCCGACTAACGGAAACGCAGCGTCAACAGTTGACGCAACACGTCAGTTCCGTTTAGGGTCGGACCGGTCATTCGTCATGCAATGCAGACTGAATGACCCAAGCACGGCTGCCAGCTTCCATGCCCCACCCAATGAGGTGCGACAAGGGCAGGGAGGCGTTTTGCTGGCGGATGCGGGGGCATGCCGCGATGGCATGCGTCGCGCTGCGTGCGACGCACTCGCACCAGACTATACGCAGCACTTTTCTCAGCTTCATTTGGTTTTCTTGGATTCCCGGAACACATTGGACGATGCGTAGGATAAAGAATGCGGCGACGATCGCCGTACTGGCGCTTGCCGTGGGCAATGCCCTTGCCGCCGATGGCGGCGAACCGACGACGGGTTGCCGGGACGGCGATGCCGCCTGTCTGGACACGGTGCAGGTCACCGCGACCAAACGCCCCGAATCCATTCTGGATATCCCGGCCGCCACCACCCTCGTCGGCGGCGAGCGCCTGCGCGAAACCGCGCCGCAGACCCCGATGGACGCGCTGCATGGCGAAGTGGGCACCTACGTGCAGCAGACCACGCCCGGGCAGGGCGTAGTGATCGTACGCGGGCTCAAGGGCTCCGAAGTGCTGCATCTGGTGGACGGTTTCCGCCTCAACAATGCGATCTTTCGCAACGCGCCTAACCAGTACATCGCGCTGGTCGACGGCCAGAGCCTCGACCGTATCGAAGTGGTGCGCGGCCCGTCCAGCACGCTGTACGGCGGCGACGCGATGGGCGGCGTGGTGCAGATGCTCACGCCGGAGCTTGATTTCAGCGGCGACGCCTGGACGTGGGACGGCCGCCTGCGCGCGATCACGGCCAGCGCCGACGATTCGCTGATCGGCCGCGCCGAAGTGCGGGGTGGCCGCGAAGGCATGGCTTTCTCACTGGGCCTCACATCGCAGGAAGTGAACGATCTGCGCAGCGGCGACGGCGAAACGCGTCCGTTTACTGGCTTCACCCAGCGCAGCCTCGATTTCAAGTGGCAAGCCGACATCGCGCCCGGCCACGAATTGATGTTCAGCCTGCAGTATTCCGAACAGCCGCGCACGCCGCGTCACGACGCACTGGTGCCGGGTTTCGGCCAGACCGCGCCGGAGAATGCGATCTTCTTCTTCGAGCCGCAGGAGCGCCGTTTCGCGCAGTTGCGCTGGCGCATCGACAATCCGAACGCGCTGTTCGACAACGTCGAGCTGCGCCTCGGGCGGCAGATCGTGGTCGATGATCGGCGCACGCGCGCCACCGGCACGCCGAACCTCGAACACGAAGCCAATCGCGACACCACCACCGGTGTGACTGGCCAGTTCGGCAAGGCGATCGGCGAATACCATCATCTGAGCTACGGCTTCGAGTTCTATCGCGACGATGTGGATTCGTCGAGAGCCCGGCTCAACATCAACACCGGTGCGCTCAGCGTGCGCGCGCCGCGCTTCCCGAACGGTTCGCGCATGGACGTCATGGCCATCTATGCGGCCGACGACTGGCGCCGCGGCCGCTTCGATCTGAATTACGGTTTGCGCTACAGCCGTTTCGACATCCAAATCCCGGCCGTCGGCACCGCGCCCGGCCTGTCCCTCAAGCCGGACGACCTGACCGGCAACGCCGGCTTCGCCTTCGAGCTGAGCGATGACGTGCGTCTGGTTGCCAATCTCGGCCGCGGTTTCCGCGCGCCGAACATCTTCGATCTCGGCGTATTCGGCGTGCGTCCGGGCAACCGCTTCAGCACGCCGAATCCGAACCTGAAGCCGGAGTCCGTCACCAGCCTCGACGGCGGCATCAAATTCGGCGGTGAACGCTTCAGCGGCGAGCTGATCGCATTCCGTTCCAAGTATCGCGACAAGATCACCAGCGTGCTCACCGGCAATGTGATCGGCGGCGCGCTGGAAGTGCAGAACCGCAACGTCGCGCAGTTGGACCTGTGGGGCATCGAAGCCGGCGCGCGTTACCGCATGCCGTCTCCGGATCTGGAGCTGTACGCCACCGCCACTTACACCCGCGGCGAAGAAGACGACGTCGTCACCGGGACAATGCCGGCCGACCGCATTCCGCCGCTGTACGGCAAGCTCGGCGCGCGCTGGCAGATGCGCGAAGCGCTCGGCGTCGAAGCCTATGGCTTGTATGCGACCCGTCAGGATCGTCTGAGCGCGCGCGATCTCGTCGATCCGCGGATCAATCCGCAGGGCACCGCCGGGTGGGCCACGCTCAATGCCCGGGTGTCGTGGCGCGCCACCGAAGCGTTGAATCTTTCGCTGCGCGCCGAAAACCTGGGCGACAAGCACTACCGCGAACACGGCTCCGGTCTCGATGAGCCGGGCCGTAATTTCATCCTGACCGCCGATTACAGCTTTTGAGTCCCGATCACATGCCCAAGCACTCGCTACAGATGTCTCTTCGCTCGTTCGCCCTCGTTTCTTTCGTCGCTTGCGGTTCTGCAGCGGCTGTTTTCGCGTCGCCATCGCTGTCGGCGGCCGAAGCCGGGCAGGATTCCGCAGAGACCATGCGCGAGCCCCTGCGGCGCGACGACAGTTTCAAGCTGCCGGAAGGCCAGCCGATCCAGGTCGAGAACCCTTACGGCAGCGTCTACATGCGTTTCGGCGGCTATGAGCATCAGCTCGATATCCGTTCGACCGTGCAGCAGCCCGACGGCGCCGCGTCGATCGCCTTCCAGCCCGCGGCGCGCGATGGCCGCTTCGAAGTCGCGCCGCGGCTTCCGCAAGGCGTCGAACTGGCTCAAGGTCAGCGCATCGATCTGGTGCTGTATGTGCCGAAGGGCCATGCTGTCGTCGTCCGCACCGCGTCGGGCGTCATCGAAAGCCGCGGCGTGAAGAGTGATATCGACCTAGGCACCGATTCCGGCGAAATCGCGGTGCGCGGCACCGCCGGCACCGTGCAGGCGCGCACCGGCGACGGCCGCATCGAGATCTCGCTCGAAGACAACGCGCCGCCCGGTTCGATCCAGACCATGACCAGCCGCACCGGCACGGTGGCGGTGAACGTCAGCGACAAGCTCGATGCCGAAGTGCGCATGTCCACCTCCCAGCAGTTCGCGACGGACTATTCGATCACCGTGGAACACCGCGATGGCGAGGAGCCCAACAAGGTCGCGACCGCCGTGGTCGGCACGCCGAAATCAGGCAAGGACAAGGCGCAGATCGTGCTGGAGAGTCTGGGCAGCGAAGTGCGCCTGCTGCGCAAGGGTGTGTTCATCGATCCCGAATGATCGATGCCGGATAAGCGTCATTCGAATACGCAAGGCGGAGAAACGCCGCCCGCGCAACGCGATGCCGCATGTTGTCGTGTTTGCTCCAAAACAATGTTCGCTCCGATCGCGAAAAACCGGGCGAATCCGTTGTATCCACAGTCATGTGATGAGGACTCAGCAATGAAACGAATGACATTCAAAGGCGCGTGGAAGGCCGCAGCAGTCATGCTGCTGCTGCCCTGCGCCGTGATGGCGGCACCGCCGCAGGCCAGCAAGGCCAAGAACCCCGGGCGTCCGCAGATCGGACAGCCGGTGACCGCCCACAGCATCAACGTCGACCTGCGCAATCTGCCGAAGGCCAAGCCATGGACGCCGGGCATGGGCATCCGCGAAGCGCATCGTCGCCAGTACACGCCGATCGGCAGCAAGGCGCCGCACGCGCCCGCCGACAAGCCGACCGCGTCCGATCGCCTGCCCGAGTTGCAGAACCTGTGGGACAAGAGCCCGAATGCACGTCGCGCGAAAGCGTCCGCCCGCGCCAGCAGCCGCGTCAGCATCAACAACCCGAACACCGGCGTCAGCCCCGGCGATCCGGTGGTCGAAGTCGGCGCCAACCACGTGATCTATGCCGTCAACAGCGGCGGCTCGGGCACGTACTTCAACATCTACAACAAGACCGGCACGCTGGTCTCTGGTCCGACCACGTTCGGTTCGCTGGCGCCCGCCGGCAACTCCTGCACCACCGACCGCGGCGATCCGCTGATCCATTACGATCGCCAGGCCGGTCGCTGGTTCATGCTCAGCATGGACGACACCGGTCTGTGTACTTTCGTGTCGAAGACCTCCGACCCCGTGACCGGCGGCTGGTGGTTCTATCGCTACGCCACTCCGGTGCTGCCCGACTATCCGCATTGCGGCGTGTGGAACGACGCCTACGTCTGCGGCACCAATGAAGGCAGCCAGGCCGGTACCGAAATCTACGCGTTCGATCGCGCGAACATGCTGACCGGCGCCACCGCGCGTGCGGCGCAGCGCTTCAGCAGCGTGGCGAACCTGGCGGGTTACGGGTTCCAGATCATGACCCCGAGCACCTTCTACGGCACTACCGCCGCACCGGCGGGCCGCAAGCAGATTCTCGCCCGTCACAACGACGACGAAGCCCATGCCGGCGCCGGCGCCATCGGCACCCAGGACTTCATCGAACTGTACGAGTTGAACATCGACTGGAACACGCCTGCCAACAGCGGCATCACCACGCTGCCGCGGATCGCGATCACCGAGTTCAACACCTGGTTCCGCGACTACTCGACCTTCGCCACCGTGCCGCAGCCGGGGTCCACCTCGCGCCTCGACCCGATCCGCGAAGTGCTGCTGAACCAGCTCGTGTACCGCAATCTGGGCACGCACGAAGCGATCGTCGGTACGCTCGCTACCAACCAAGATCCCGCCCGCACCGGCACCGTGGTCGACTCCGGCATCCGCTGGTTCGAACTGCGCCGCGTCGGCACCGGCGCCTGGACGCTGCATCAGGAAGGCACGTTCAGCCCGGGCGACAGCAGCACCCATCATCTGATGGGCACGGCGGCGATGGACAAATTCGGCAACATCGGCATGGGCTACAACGTCACCAAGACCACCGCGCCGACCAAGTTCGCCACCTTGGGTTACACCGGCCGCACCGCTGCCGATCCGGCCGGCGTGATGTCGCTTGGCGAAAACGAGGTTGCCGTCGGCGCGGCGGCCGAAACTTCCGGCCGCTGGGGCGACTACTACCAGATGACCGTCGATCCGGTCGACGACTGCACCTTCTGGTTTGTGGGCATGTACCGTCCGGCCGGCAGCTGGCAGACGCGCATCGCCGACTTCAAGTTCCCGGCCTGCGGCGGCGCAACTACGTACTCGATCTCCGGCACCGTCGCTACCAGCGGCGGCGCGGGCATCAGCGGCGTCAGCGTGAGCAACGGCAGCGCCAGCGCCACAACGAACGCCAGCGGCGCGTACACGCTGTCCGGCGTGGCCAACGGCACCTACACCCTCACGCCGTCGCTGAGCGGTTATACGTTCTCGCCGGCCACCCGCAGCGTCACCGTCAGCAGCGCCAACGTCACCGGCCAGGATTTCACCGGTACGCCGCCCGCCAACGTGCCGCCGGTCGCGAACTTCACGTTCACCACCAGCGCGCTGACCGCCAGCTTCACCGATACCTCCACCGACAGCGACGGCACCATTGCATCGCGCAGCTGGAACTTCGGCGACAGCACCACGTCCACCGCGACCAATCCCAGCAAGACCTACGCTGCGGCCGGTACCTACACGGTCACCCTGACCGTGACCGACAACGGCGGCGCCACCAACACCAGGACCAGCTCGGTTACGGTGACGGCGGGCGGCGGCGGTAGCGTGCTGACCAACGGCGTTGCGGTCACCGGCCTCAACGCCACCACCGGCAATTCGCTGGACTTCACGATGGTGGTGCCTGCGGGCGCCAGCAATCTGACGTTCACGACCTCCGGCGGTACCGGCGACGTTGATCTCTACGTGAAGCTTGGCAGCGCGCCGACCGACACGGTCTACGACTGCCGTCCCTTCACCGGCGGCAATGCCGAAACCTGCACGTTCGCCACACCGACCGCAGGCACCTATTTCGTCCGTCTGAAGGCCTATGCGACCTTCTCCGGCGTGAGCGTGGTGGGCAACTACACCATCGGTGGCGGCAGCGCGCAGACCTATACCAACACCACCGACTATGCGATTGCCGACAACGCGACGGTCAACAGCCCGATCGTCGTGTCCGGCCGCACCGGCAATGGTTCGGCGACCACTCCGGTCGCGGTCAACATCGTCCATACCTACAAGGGCGACCTGAAGGTCGACCTGGTGGCGCCGGACGGCACCGTCTACGTGCTGCACAACCGCACCGGCGGCAGCGCCGACAACATCGTGCAGACGTTCAGCGTGAACCTGTCTTCGGAAGGGTTGAACGGCACGTGGAATCTGCGCGTGAACGACAACGCGAGCGGCGACACCGGCCGCATCGACAGTTGGAGCATCACGTTCTGATCGCGGTTCTGTTTCGAACTTGAGGCTTCAGAGTTGAAGCTTCAACGCTGCAAGCTTCAATCCAGCAAGCTTCAATACTGCAAGCTTCAACACTGCAAGTTTCAAAGTGATTGGCATCCAACGCAACAAGGGAAGCTCCGGTAATCGCCGGGGCTTCCCGCTTCGGATTCACCCGCGCTGCATCGCAGGTTTGATCATCAACAAGGCGTCGACCGGCCATATGTCCGGTCGGCGAGGGGAGTCGACAACAGCGGGGTCTGATATTTCCGTGATACCCCCATCCATGGAGTGAGGACGCAACAATGAATGCATCGAGATTCACCATCGCATTGAAAACAGCGGCCATGCTGCTATTGCTGCCCTGCGCAGCGATAGCGGCGGGGCCGAAAGACGGCAACGCCCGTACCGTGACCCGTCCGCAGATCGGACAGCCGGTCACCCCTCACAGCATGAACACCGACCTGCGCAATCTGCCCAAGGCCAAGCCGTGGGCGCCCGGCATGGGCATCCGCGAAGCGCATCGCCGCCAGTACACGCCGATCGGCACCACGCTGCCGCATGCGTCCGCCGACAAGGCTACTGCCGCAGATCGTCTGCCCGAGCTGCAGCAGCTCTGGGACGAAAGCCCGGCCGGCCGCCGCGCACACGCGCGCGTGAAGAACGCCATCAGCAGCCGCGTCAGCATCAACAATCCCAATACCGGCGTCAGCCCCGGTGACCCGGTGGTCGAAGTCGGCGCCAACCACGTGATCTACGCCGTCAACAGCGGCGGCTCCGGCACGTATTTCAACGTCTATGACAAAGCCGGCGCCCTGGTGGCCGGTCCGATCACCTTCGGCTCGCTGGCTCCGGCCGGCAGCGCCTGCGCCAGCGATCGCGGCGACCCGATCGTGCTGTACGACCGTCAGGCCGGCCGCTGGTTCCTGCTGACCCTGGACAACTCCAACCTCTGCACCTATGTCTCGAAGACTTCGGACCCGGTGACCGGCGGCTGGTGGGCGTACAACTATCCGACGCCCACGCTGCCCGACTATCCGCATTGCGGCGTGTGGAACGACGCATACGTCTGCGGTTCCAACGAAGGTGGCGCGCAGATCAGTCTGTATGCATACGACCGCGCGAACATGCTCAACGGTGCCACCGCGCGTCCCGCGCAGCGCTTCGCCAGCATTCCGAAGCTGGCGGGCTACGGCTTCCAGATGATCACCCCGGCCACGTTCTACGGCACTGCCGCTGCACCCACGGGCCGCAAGCAGGTCGTCGCCCGTCACAGCGACGACGAAGCGCACGACGGCGCAGCGGCCAATGGCGCCCAGGATTTTCTCGAACTGTTCGAGATGAACATCGACTGGAACACGCCCGCCAACAGCAGCATCACCACGCTGCCGCGCATCGCCATCACCGAGTTCAACAGTTGGTTCCGCAACTACAGCACTTTCGCCACCGTGCCGCAGCCGACGTCCACCACCGCAAGGCTCGATCCGATCCGTGAAGTGCTGCTCAACCAGCTCATCTATCGCAACATGGGCACGCACGAAGCGATCGTCGGCACGCTCGCCACCAATCAGGATCCCGCGCGCACCGGCACCGTGGTCGATTCAGCCGTGCGCTGGTTCGAACTGCGCAGGACCGGCAGCGGTCCGTGGACGCTGTTCCAGGAAGGCACCTTCAGCCCGGGCGATGCGGAAACCCATCACCTGATGGGCACGATCGCGATGGACAAGTTCGGCAACATGGCGCTGGGCTACAACGTCACCAAGACCAGCGTGCCGACCAAGTTCGCCACACTGGGATACACCGGCCGCGCCGATGCCGATGCCGCGGGCGTGATGTCGCTGGGCGAGAATGAAGTCGCCATCGGTTCCGCGGTGGAAACCTCCGGCCGCTGGGGCGACTACTACCAGATGACCGTCGATCCGGTCGACGACTGCACGTTCTGGTTCGTCGGCATGTATCGTCCCACGGGCGGTTGGCAGACGCGCATCCAGGACTTCAAGTTTCCGTCCTGCAGCGGCGTGGACACGTACACCATCTCCGGTGCCATCACCAACGCTGGCGGCACGGGCATCGCCGGCGTCACCGTCAGCACCGGCGGCAACAGCACCACCACCAATGCCGGCGGCGCCTATACGCTGTCGGGCATGGTCAACGGCACCTACACGCTCACGCCGTCGCTCGGTGCATACACGTTCTCGCCGGCCAGCCGCAGCGTGACCGTTGTCGACGCGAACGTCACCGGGCAGAACTTCACCGGCACTGCGCCGCCGAACGTTCTACCGGTCGCGAACTTCACGTTCACCACCAGCGGGCTGACCGCGAGCTTCACCGATACCTCGACCGACAGCGACGGCAGCATCGCATCGCGCAGTTGGAACTTCGGCGACGGCACCACCTCCACATCAACCAATCCCAGCAAGACCTATGCGGCAGGCGGCACCTACACGGTCGTGCTCACCGTGACCGACGACGTCGGTGGCACCGGCAGCAAAACGAGTGCGGTCACGGTGGTGGTTCCCAACGTTCCGCCCACCGCCAACTTCACGTTCGCGGCGACCGACCTGACGGTGGCGTTCACCGATACCTCCACCGACAGCGACGGCAGCATCGCATCGCGCAGCTGGAACTTCGGCGACGGCACCACCTCCACGTCGACCAACCCCAGCAAGACCTATGCTGGCTCCGGTACCTACACCGTCACGCTCACGGTGACCGACAACAGCGGCGCTTCCAACGCCAAGTCCAGTTCAGTGAGCGTGAATGCGGCGGGTACGCAGACTTACACCAACAACACCAACTATCCGATCGCCGACAACGCCACCGTCACCAGTCCGATCAGGGTCACCGGCCGTAGCGGCAATGCCCCGACCAATACGCCGGTCGCGGTCAATATCGTGCACACCTACATCGGCGACCTGAAGGTGAGTCTGATCGCGCCGGACGGCACTGCCTATGTCCTGCACGACCGCACCGGCAACAGCGCGGACAACATCAACCAGACCTACAGCGTGAATCTGTCTACCGAAGCGCTGAAAGGCAACTGGAGGCTTCGCGTGAACGACAACTCCAATGCCGATACTGGTTATATCGACAGCTGGAGCATCACGTTCTGATCGGTATGTTCTGATGCATCGTTATTATCTTTCGTGATATCGAAAGGCCCTGACGCAGGTCGGGGCCTTTTTTTCGCGCCGACAAACACGCCTTCATGGGTTCGTATCGCTCCCATTGCACGATATGTGTTGAATATATCGAATCGATACACGCCCGTTCTGCTGCGTACCCGTCCGAAATGCTCTGTGACGCAAGTTCAATTTATCGTCGTGCAGGATTCGCCGAATTCGCAAAAGCGCTGTTTTACATGGGTTATCGACCAGCGTCCGATATCGCTGGCCCTGCGGCGGCGAAGCGTTGCAATGCGAAAGCGTGGATACGCATGCGCACGCATCCGTGCGGAATCCGCATCGCATCGCACATGCGTGACATGCTGCATTGCAACTTGATCGGCTTCCGAAAATCGCATAAGTTCAGTCGGCGGATTTAGGGGAATTCGTCGCGTCGGAGTCAGCTAGGGAAGGAAGGCTGCACCGGCCGATCGTCAAGCTCGAATAAGTAAAGCGCATCAGCGCTACGAGAGTTTGTGCGGTTCAAGTCCGCAACCAGCGCCGTCCCACATCGCCGGCGCGCTACCAAAACCATCTGCCATGACCATCATTCATTAAAGGAATTACCGTGAATCGTAGAGTCTCATTGCTTTCCGCAGCTATTGGT
>JAYUIZ010000797.1:0-1369 GCA_043765595.1 Lysobacter sp.
AAGTGCCACTGGAAGGCACAGCTAGACCATGAAGGCCGCGGTGAAGGCGTTGAAGATCGAACCCGACATGAAGTTCACGATCGAGTCGGTCGATCTTTCTTCGGATCGCCGCCAGGCCACGGTCAAGCTGCGTTACTCGCTGGAGCTCGGCAAAGCGCTTTCTGCCTCGGCTACCGGAACCGAAACGCTGGTCCGTCACAAGGGCGACGTGTATGTGATCGACAGCCAGTCGAAGAGCGTCATCAAATAGCGTGGTGCCGAGTCCGACCCGAACGGCGCTTGTGCGTCCTGCGCATACTTCAGCTGGACTGCACCCGTCCATCGTTCAGCGTGATGCGTCGCGTGCAGCGCGCAGCGATATCGTCGTCATGGGTGCAGATCAGGAAGGTTGCTTTGTCTTCCTGATTGACCTCGCGCATGAGGTCGAGCACCTGTTCTGCGGCAACACGGTCGAGACTGCCGGTCGGCTCGTCGGCCAGAATCAATTCGGGCCTGTTCATCAACGCACGGGCGATCGCGACGCGCTGCTTCTGGCCGCCCGATAGCCGCGTCACCACGAAGTCCATCCGATCCTTCAGCCCGACTCTGACCAGCAGGTCGCGGGCGCGCTGTCGCATGGCCGTCGAAATGCCGCCTGCCGGCGCGGCGGCGGGGAAGGCGACGTTCTCGGTGGCGGTGAAATCGGGCAGCAGATGATGGAACTGGAAGATGAAGCCCAAGCGCTCATTGCGGAAGGAGGCGCGCTGCGCCTCGGTCAAACCATCGACGCGCTGGCCGCCGATGGCGATGGTTCCACCGGTGGGCTGCAGCAGAAGCCCCACGATCGACAACAACGTCGACTTCCCGGAGCCGGACGCACCGAGCAACGCGACCAGCTCGCCGGGATCGAGCGACAGGTCGATCCCTTTGAGGACGCGGGTCAGTTCGTCGCCATTGCGGAACGTCATTTCGATTCCGCGCGCATCCAGCACCGCCGTCATTGCTGGATCGCCTGCAGTGGATCAAGGCGCGCCGCTGCCCGCGCTGGAATCACCGACGCCAGCACCGCGCCCAACGTGGTGAGGCTCAGCACCAGAACGTAACCGCCCTGGCTCGGCGCGATCGGCAATGCCAGCGTGCCGTCCGCCTTGGTCAGCGTGGCAAGCCAGGCGCAGAGGCCGTAGCCGGTGATGCAGCCGAGTGCGGCGCCGATCAGACCGATCAGAAACCCCTGCAGCACGAAGACCGTTGCGATGAAGGATTTCGAAATTCCGAAAGCACGCATGATGCCGATCTCGCCCCGCCGCCGGTTGGCCGAGAGCATCAAGGCGCTGGCGATGCCGATCAGTACCGAGATCAGAGAAAACATCTGGATCAGCGTGCCTGTCTG
>JAYUIZ010000798.1:0-3865 GCA_043765595.1 Lysobacter sp.
TGCCGATGATAATGCCGACCATCTGCGCTTCGGCCATGCCTTTAAGCGAACCGCCGCCGTACAGATACAGCGCGAACACGGTGAGGAACGCCACGAACGAGGTGATGATGGTGCGCGACAGTGTCTGGTTGATCGACTTGTTGAGCACTTCGACAGGCGATGCGCGCATGCCGCGGAAATTCTCGCGGACGCGGTCGAAGACCACGATGGTGTCGTTGATGGAATAACCCATCACCGACAGCACGCCGGCCAGCACGGTCAGATCGAACTCGCGGCCGGTTAACGCGAACCAGCCGACCACCACGATCACATCGTGCATGGTGGTGATGATCGCAGCCACCGCGAATTTCCACTCGAAGCGGAAGGTGATGTAGATCAGGAAGCCGAGCATCACGAACAGAAGCGCATAAATGCCGTTTTCGGCCAACTCGCGACCGACCTGCGCGGTGATCTCGGCGCTGCGCAGCTTGGTAGCGGTATTGTCGGGCTCGGACGCCGCCACGCGCACGCTCTCGGCGATGCTGTCGGTCGCATCTTCGCCGTTCTTCTTGGCGGCAGATTCGTCGCGCAGGCGGACCAGCACTTCCTTGCCGGTACCGAAGGCCTGGACCTGGGCGCTCTCATAGCCCGCATCCGCGAGGCGCTTGCGGACGCCTTCGACATCGACGGGTTTCTGGTAGGCCAGCTCGATGCTGACGCCGCCGGTGAAGTCGAGGGCGAAATTGAAGCCCTTGGCGAACATGGCGCCGATCCCGACGAACATGATGAGCGCAGCGATGACCAGGGACATCACGCGCAGGCGCATGAAGTCGATGTTGCTGTCGTAGGGGAACACGTTGAAAGGTTTCATGATTCTGCTCCCTTAGATCGCAACTGACTGCAGCTTGCGACGGCGGCCATAGATCAGCGTGGCGATGCCGCGCGACACGGACACGGCGGTGTAGGCCGAAGTCGCGATGCCGAGCATGGTGGTGACACCGAAGCCCTTCAGCGGGCCGGTACCGAACGCGAACATGGCCAGACCGGCGAGGAATGCGGTGATGTTGGCGTCGAGAATGGTGCCCGAGGCGCGGTTATAGCCTTCCGCGATGGCGGTCTGCGGCGGCAGGCCGGCCCGCAGCTCTTCGCGTATTCGTTCGTTGATCAGCACGTTGGCGTCCACCGAAAGGCCGACCGTGAGCGCGATACCGGCCAGACCGGGTAGGCTCATCGTCGCGCCGAACAGCGACATCAGGGCAAAGACCATCAGCAGGTTGAGCAGCAGCGCCAGACAGGTCACCACGCCGAACATGCGGTAATACAGGATGAAGAACGCCAGCGCGAACACGAACGAGAACGCAACGGCCTTCAGGCCGCGCTCGACGTTCTGCTTGCCGAGGCTCGGACCGACGGTGCGCTCTTCGACGAAATCCATCGGCGCGGCCAGTGCACCGGCCTTGAGCAGGCGCGACAGGTCGTCGGCTTCATTGCGCTCCAGACCGCTGGTCTGGAACTGTTTGCCGAACGGCTCATTGATATTGGCGATGGAGATGACTTCCTCCTTCACCTGAAAAGTCTTCACTTCCTTGCCGTCGACGATACGCACCTGCGGAATGCGCTCGATAAACACTACCGCCATCGGCTTGTTCACGTTTTCGGTGGTGTGCTGCAGCATGCGCTGTCCGCCCGCGGTATTCAGCGACACCGTGACCGCCGGCTGGCCGTTCTGGTCGACCGAAGTGCGGGCATCGATCATGTCTTCGCCGGCAACGATGATCCGCTTGTTCAGCAGCACTGGCATCGGCTTGCCGTCGGTGCCCAGCTCGCGACGCTCGTACAGGCGCGCGCCTGGAGGCACGCTGCCGCTGTCGCGCGCATCGAAGGCATTGCCGTCGTAAACGCCGCGGTATTCCAGGGTGGCGGTGGCACCGAGCGTACGCTTGGCCTTGGCGGTGTCCTGCACGCCCGGCAATTGCACCACGATGCGGTCGGCGCCCTGACGCTGGAGGATCGGCTCGGCAACGCCGAGCGCATTGATGCGATTGCGCAGCGTGCCGAGGTTCTGCTCGATGGCATGCAGGGTCATCTGCCGGATCATCTCGTCGGAGACCTGGATCCTGATGACGTTGCCCAGTGTCTGGAAAGCGAAGGCATTGTTCGCGACCATCGTGCCGCTGTCGGCCACGGCTGCGGCGAGATTCTTGCGGATCAGGGCTTCGGCTTTCGGGACGTCGGTGCCTGCAACCAGGGTGACCTGCATGCCTGTTTCGCCATCACGATCGGCCGTGTAGCTGATGCCAGCATCGCGCAGCGTGCTGCGAATATCGGACAAATAGGCCTCGAAGCGCTTGTCGGTCGCCGCTTTTTTGTCCACTTCCATCAGGAAGTGCACGCCGCCCTGCAGATCGAGGCCGAGGGCCATCGGCTTCGCGCCGATTGCGGTCAGCCAGCCAGGCACGTTCGACGCGAGATTCATCGCTACGACATAACGGTTGCCCAGCGCGTCGCCCAACACATTGGCGGCTTTGCTCTGGGTGTCGGAATCTGCGGTGCGGACCAGCAGATTGTCGCCCTGCTTCTCGATCGACTTCGTCTTCAACCCTGCTTTCAGCATGACCTGCGACACCCGCTGCTCCAGCGCGGCGTCGATGGTCGCGCCGCGGCCGGCGGAGATTTGCACCGAGGGATCCTGCGGATAGATGTTGGGCAGCGCGTAGATCGCGCTGAGCAACACCATGAACAGGATGAGGACATATTTCCAGCGGGAATATTCGAGCATGACATGCACCGCGCCCGGTCCTGAGACCGGCCGCATTCGAGGTGGATCGGAAGGTCAGGCGAAGCGCATCACAGCGACTTCAGCGTACCCTTGGGCAGGACGTGACCGATGGCGCCTTTCTGCACGCGCAGGAGCACATTGTCGGACACTTCGATGCTGATGAAGCTGTCGCCGATGTCGCGGACGGTCCCGGCGATGCCACCGCTGGTGATGACCTCGTCGCCCTTGGACAGCTTTTCGAGCATCCCGCGATGCTCCTTGGTGCGCTTCATCTGCGGCCGGATCATGATGAAGTACATCACCACCAGCAGCAGGATCGGAAACATCAGGGTCGACAACAGGCCGGTGGCGCCGGGAGCGGCAGGCGCAGCTTGGGCGTAGGCGGGGGAAATCAGCAGATCGAGCAGGTTCATCTCAGGTCCGGGGGCAAAATAGCTGGCGATTATGCCATGCGGGCCGGGCTGCGGGCTTTCAACCCGCAGCGGTCGCATCCGGCCGGCCGCGCCTTCCCGACCGGACGGCCGGGCCGAAAGTTCAGCCGGCCGCTGCACCGGCGTCCGCCCTGGCGGCATGGAACGCCTCACGGAAGTCGGCGAAACGTCCGGCCTCGATGGCGGCGCGGATGTCGGCCATCAGTTTCTGGTAATACCAGAGGTTGTGCAGGGTGCCCAGCATCGGCGCGAGCATTTCGTTGCAACGGTCGAGGTGGCGCAGGTAGCCACGGGTAAAACCATTGCTGCAGGCGTAACAGCCGCAGCCCTCCTCGATCGGGCGCAGATCGCGCTGGTAGCGGCTGTTGCGGATGCGCACGGTGCCGAAACCCGTGAAGTAGTGCCCGTTGCGCGCGTTGCGGGTCGGCATGACGCAGTCGAACATGTCGATGCCGCGCAACACCGACTCGACCAGATCCTCCGGCCGCCCCACCCCCATCAGATAGCGCGGCCGGTCGGTCGGCAGCTGCGGACAGGTGTGTTCCAGCATGGCGTTGCGCTCGGCCTCCGGCTCACCCACGGCCAGACCACCAACCGCGTAACCATCGAAACCGATCTGCTTGAGTGCCTCGGTCGAGCGGGTGCGCAGGTCGTGGTGCACGCCACCCTGGACGAT
>JAYUIZ010000799.1:0-12355 GCA_043765595.1 Lysobacter sp.
ATCTCACCTCGCAGATCCGGAGCAGCAGGGCGTGCAGGCGCAACACCGCATCCGCGAGGCCCTGAACTCGCAGCGTACGGCGCTGTCGAAAAGGTGCAAGCGTGGTTGGCAAAACACCGGCGTTTCCAAATGCACTTCACATCCACGTCGGCATCGTGTCTGAACATGGTCGAGCGGTTTTTTCGTGACCTCACCACCGAACGGCTGCGCCGTGGTGTGTCTGCAAGTGTGGCTGAACTGACCGCAGCCATTGATGGGTACATCACCCATCACAATGCCGAACCCAAGCCTTTCATCTGGACCAAGAGCGCTCGCGACATCCTGCAAAAGGTCATTCGCGCTAACAGCCGTTTAAGTTCTAAACAGAATGCAACATTAGCGCATGGATCGGCACGCGCCTGCCGACGCACCGATGAGCACTCCGGACAAGCGCTCGCCCCGTTCGCAGCAGCTGCGAACGGGGGCGGTTATCCTGCCCGCATGTCCGCATTCTCCGCCAGCAACCGTCTTGCCCGCGCCGTTTCCATCCTCGGCCATCCGCTGCTGGTCCTGCCGGCGGCGTTGATGGTGCCGGCCGCGCTGCGCGGTGGCGATCCGCGGACGCTGCAGGCCGCGTTCGCAGGTTTCGCACTGTTCGCGACTTTCGTGATGGGCTGGTCGTGGTGGCAGGTGCGACGCGGCCGCTGGGCGCACGTCGACGCCAGCCAGCAGTCCGAACGCCGTTCGCTTAATCGCACCCTGCTGGTGCTGATCGCCCTTGGCGCATTGTTGGCCTGGGGCACGCTGCCCTCGCCCGAACTGGCGATCGCACTGGCCCTGTCCGCGGGCATCGTCGCGGTGGCGCTGCTGACGGTCCGCTGGTGCAAGCTGTCGCTGCATATCGCATTCGCGGTATATGCAACGGGTCTGCTGTGGCCGCAAGGCGGATGGGCGATCGCCGTGTGCTGCACATTCGCCGCAGCTGTCGCATGGTCGCGGCTGCGACTGTCGCGACATCGGCCGCGGGATCTCGTCGCAGGCGCGGCTGCGGGACTGCTGGCAGCCCTCGCCTATTGGCTGGCGCTGTACATGTTGCGGGCCTCGCCATGAGCACTGAACGCAACGACGGAGTGGATGTCAACGACGCGATGCGCCTGTTTCACACCTCGGAACACGCCTGCGGTTACTGGCCGGAGCGGCAGGCACGCGACCTGGTGTTCGATCCGGGCGATCCGCGGCTGGCGCAGATGTATCCGATGGCCTTGAGCTGGGGCTTCCGCCGCTCCGGCAATCTCATTTATCGCCCGCACTGCCGCGGCTGCCAGGCCTGCGTGGCGGTGCGCATTCCGGTGGACGAATTCCGGCCCGACCGCAGCCAGCGCCGATGCCTCGCGCGCAATGCCGATCTCGAAGTGCGGGTATTGCCCGCCGAGCGCAACGACGAACACTTTGCGCTGTATCAGCGTTATCTCAATGCGCGCCATCCCGGTGGAGGCATGGATGGCCACGGCGCAGCGGAATTCGACCAGTTCCTGGTCAGCACCTGGGGACAGGGCCGCTTCCTCGAACTGCGCACCGCCCAGCCCCACGGCACCGGTGATCTGCTGGCGGTGGCGGTGACCGATGTCACCGCTGACGCGATGTCGGCTGTCTATACCTTCTACGACCCCGACGCCACGGATCGCGGCCTGGGCACCTTCGCCATCCTGCAGCAGATCGCCTGGGCGCGACGCGACCGCAAACGTCATCTGTATCTAGGATACTGGATAGACGGCCATCGCAAGATGGCCTACAAACGCCGCTATCAGCCGCTGGAAGCTTTCGACGGCCAGCGCTGGTCACGCCTCGCCGGAGACGATCCGCCATGAATATTCCTGCCCCGCTTCCAATCTCACGCGTGCGCATCCCGCACTGGCTTGTCGCCGCCGCAGTGACTGCCGCATGCGCCGGCTGCGTGCACGTCAACGTGCATGGCGATCCGAACGCTGCCGTTACCGGATCGCCCGCGCTGCGGGTCGCGACGTACAACGTATCGCTGTACGACGATACCGACGGCGGACTGATCCGCCGCCTCGAAGCCGGAGATCCCGCCGCACGCAGCATCGCCAGCGTACTGCAGCGCGTGCGTCCCGATCTGGTGCTGCTTAACGAATTCAACTACGACGCCGAAGGCCGGGCCGCGGATCTTTTTCAGCGGGATTATCTGGAAGTGGCACAGGGCAGCGACGGCCAGGCCCTACGCTATCCGTATCGCTATCTGGCGCCGGTGAACACCGGCGTAGCGAGCGGTCTGGATCTCGACGGCAACGGCATTGTCGGCGGCGAGGGCCGCGACCGCGGCAACGACGCCTGGGGCTACGGCCTGCACCCCGGCCAGTACGGCATGCTGGTGTTGTCGCGTCATCCAATCGACACCGCACAGGTGCGCAGCTTCCGGTTGCTGAAGTGGAACGCGATGCCGGACGCCGCACGGCCCGTCGATCCGCAATCGCGGACCACTTACTACCCGGATGCGATCTGGCGGCAACTGCGGGTGTCATCGAAATCGCACTGGGACGTACCGGTACGCACGCCGCGCGGCGTCCTGCATTTTCTGGTCTCGCACCCCACTCCACCGGTGTTCGACGGCCCCGAGGACCGCAACGGCTCGCGCAACGCCGACGAACTGCGGCTGTGGCGCGAATATCTGGACAACGACGACAACGACCGGAGCTGGCTGTGCGACGACCAGAGCCGCTGCGGCGGCCTGTCCATCGGACAAGCATTCGTGATTGCGGGCGACCTCAACAACGACCCTGTCGACGGCGATGGCCGCCACGAAGCGATCCGGCAGTTGATCGAACATCCGCGCATGCTGCGCATGCCCGCACCGCGCAGCGAGGGTGTCGTCGCCGCCGCGCGCAACGCCGGCAGCGCCAACGCCAGCCACCGCGGTGATCCGCGCGAAGACACCGGCGACTTCGGCCCCAAGGTCGGGAATCTGCGCCTGGATTATCTGCTGCCATCCAAGGGACTACGCACGACCGCCAGCGGCGTGCATTGGCCGGCTGTCGGCACGCAGGAACACAGCGCGACCACTGCCACCGACCATCGCCTGGTCTGGGTCGATCTGATCGTCGGGGATTAAGCGCCCATCCGCCACCCTCGGTACTTCCATCGAATCAACCTCCTGGCATCGATGCGGCCTGTTTTTTTGCGCCTATTAACGTTTTTCAGAGCCGGTTCTGGTGAAGAGAAGCGAACACAACGAAGGCAGTTGTAGAAACCGAAACTTTGGGTATAAGCTCCGTTAATGATGCTCGGCAAACATGGAATGGGTGCCGGGGCAGATGGTGACGTTGGGGAGTCTCCAGTGCTGGAAGCTGCTGTGCGAACGACAGCCGAAACTCTGCTGAAGACGCTCCCCAGCGGTACGGATGTCGCCATCGCCTGGCGTCATGCGCGCCTCGGTCTCGGCAGCACAGGCACTGCTTCGGGCAGCGGCGCACTGCGGCTGGCCGTACTTGCGCATCAACAGGGCCTCCCCGTCGAAGATGCGTCAGGCATGTTGCTGGATCGTCTTTGCGACGACGACGGCAACGGCGTGACGCTTGGCCTGTCGTTGCCGGAGCCGCTGTCTGAAGACTGGTCGCAAACATCCTGGTTCGCGATGGCGCGCGACCTCATCTTCGCCACGCTGCAACTCGCGGAAGCAGACGCTAAGATCGAGACGCTGGAGAAATCCAAACGCTTGCAGCACGCGCTCTACGAAATCTCCGATCTCGCGGGTTCCGGACTGGAGATGCGCGAGATGCTGGCGCAGATCCACCAAGTGGTCGGCGGTCTGATGCCCGCGGAGAATTTCTATATCGTCCAGTACGACAGCAGCCGCGATGTCATGCGCTACCTGTACTTCGCCGACAGCCGCGATGCGTTCGACCCGGATCCCGACATCGAGTACGCGGTCGACCACAACATGCACAGCATGACCGCGGCGCTGCTGCGCTATGGTCGACCGCTGATCGGTTCTCCGCGCCAGATCCTCGGATCGCTGAACATCCAGGACCACGAATACGACGGCGGCCCGCTGAGCGAAGACTGGCTGGGCGTGCCGCTGCTGCGCGACGCTCAGGTATGCGGCGCAATTGTGGTCCAGGACTACGAACGCGCGCAACGCTACGACACTGAAGATCGCGCCCTGCTCGAATATGTCGCCCAGCACATCCTGACCGCGCTTGATCGCAAAACCGCACGGGTTGAGCTGGAACGCCGGGTAAAGGAACGCACCCACGCGCTGGAAATCGCCAACCTCGAACTGCAGGCGGAAGTGGTCGAACGCGAACGCGCCGAAAAACTGCAGCAGGCCCTGTTCCGCATCACCGAACTGTCGGTCAGCGCCAACAGTCTGCAACGTTTCTATGCCGATTTGCACTCGATCATCGGCGAACTGCTCTACGCCAGGAATTTCTACATCGCGCTGCTGTCCAGCGACGGCGGATTCATCGAATTCCCCTACGTCGCCGACGAAGTCGACCTGCGCGGCGTCCGCGACCGTCCGCGCGCGAAGGGATTGACCGAATATGTGATCGATACCGGAAGGCCGCTCCTCGCCGACCGGGCGCGCATCCAGACACTGGAAAACGACGGACTGGTCAACAGCTTCGGGCCGCTGGCGCATTGCTGGCTGGGCGTGCCGTTGAGTCGCGACGACACCGTGCTCGGGGTGATCGGGGTGCAGAGCTACACGCCGGGCATCGGCTTCACCGAGCGCGACCAGGAACTGCTGACTTTCGTCGCACACCATATCGATGCCGCTTTGGCGCGCAAACGCGCGCAGGACACGCTGATCACCGCGCACGCCGAACTGGAAACGCGGGTGCAGACCCGCACCCAGGAACTGGCCGACGCCAACCGCGAACTGCACGAACAGATCGCCGAGCGGCTGCGCGCGGAACAGCGGTTGCGGCATCAGGCGCGCCACGACAGCCTTACCGGCCTGCCCAATCGCGCACAGCTGCAGGAACGCCTGGAGGATGCCATTGCGCGCGTGTCCACCGGCGGCAGGCCCTTTTCGGTGATGTTCCTCGACATCGATCGTTTCAAGCTGATCAACGACAGCGTGGGCCATGTCGCCGGCGACGAACTGCTGGTGGAAGCCAGCCGCCGTATCTCGCAGGTGATCGGCCGCGACGACATCGTTGCCCGTCTGGGCGGCGACGAATTCGCGATCCTTGCCGAAGGCATTGACGATGCCGAGACCGCAGAGCACTACGCCGCGGCGATCCGGCGCGTGCTGGGGCAGCCGATGTGGATCGAAGGCCGCGAGGTCTTTCCTTCGGCCAGCATCGGCATCGCACTGTGGAATCCGCGCTATCGCAAGAGCGAGGAACTGCTACGCGATGCTGACGCCGCGATGTACCGCGCCAAGCGTCGCGGCCGCAACCGCAGCGAACTGTTCGACGAAGACATGCGCGCCGAAGCGATGCGCCTGCTCGATCTGGAAGCGGATCTGCGCCGGGCGATTATGCACGATGCCTTCGAACCTCATTTCCAGCCGATCCTGCGGCTGGAAGACGGCAAACAGGTCGGCTGCGAAGCACTGGTGCGCTGGAATCACGAACATCGCGGCCTGCTCACGCCATCGCAGTTCATTGGCGTTGGAGAGGACAGCAGCCTGATCGAACAGGTCGACTGGCTGATGTACGCGCACGTGGTGTCGTCGATGGGCGAATATCCCGGGCACTACGTGTCGATCAATGTCTCGCCGCGGCATTTCCTGTCGGACAACTTCGCCGACCGGCTATTGCGCATGATTGACGAGGCCGACCAGGATCCGCGGCGGCTGCGAATCGAGATCACCGAGGTCGCGCTGATCGAGGATGCGCCGCGCGCGCTGCGTATCCTGCGCGAGCTGCGCAACCACGGTATCGCCGCCCTGCTCGACGACTTCGGCACCGGATTCTCGGCGCTGTCGTATCTGCACCGTTTCCCCATTCAAGGCCTGAAGATCGACCGCAGTTTCGTGGCCGGCCTAGAGGGCGAGACCAGCACGGAAAGCCTCGCCCTTGTGCGAGCAATCCTGGCGATGGCGCTCACCCTGGGCATCGACACGATCGCCGAAGGCATCGAGACCGACCGCCAGCGGGAAATCCTGATGCAACAGGGTTGCCAATTCGGCCAAGGCTATCTGCTAGGAATGCCGCTGCCGCTGCAGCGCGCCAATCATGGCGGACGACGGGGCGTGTCCAGGCCTCATTAGAATCGATCAAAGCTCTTAATTTGGAACAATGGATTCGATTATTAATTATTGTTCCATTTTTGATTCCCCTTAGAGTAGGCAGCGTTCGCCGCTGGCTTGAGGATGCACTCAGCATCCGGCCCGGCGCCAAGGGAGATTTCAATGAACGCAGCTTTCAGACCCCTGCTGGCCAGCCCACTTACCGATCAGCGCCCAGGCGTCTTCGCCCGCAACGGAGCCGCACGATGATCGCCCTGCGCCCCGCCGCCGAACGCGGCCACGCGAACCACGGCTGGCTGGAGAGCTGGCACAGCTTTTCGTTCGCCGGATATCACGACGACAACCACGTCCACTGGGGACCACTGCGGGTGATCAACGAAGACCGCGTGCAGCCCGGCCGCGGCTTCGGCACCCATGGTCATCGCGACATGGAAATCATCAGCTACGTCATCGAAGGCGCGCTCGGCCACAAGGATTCGATAGGCAACGCCGCCACCATCGTCCCCGGCGAAGTGCAGCGGATGAGCGCCGGCAGCGGCGTGACCCACTCCGAGTACAACCACGACGCGAACGGCGCCACGCATTTCCTGCAGATCTGGATCATTCCGTCGACGACCAGCATCGCGCCGGGCTATGCGCAGCAGACCTTCACCGACGCCGACAAGCGTGGCCGGCTGCGGCTGGTGGTGAGTCCTGACGCTTCCGAAGGCTCGGTGAGCATTCACCAGGATGCGCGGATGTACGCCGGCCTGTTCGACGGCGACGAGCGCGCGTCACTCGATCTGGACGAAGGCCGGCTCGGTTACGTGCACGTGGTGCGCGGCGAAACAACAGTGAACGGCCATGCGTTGAAGGCCGGCGATGCGCTGCTGTATCGCGATGAGCCGCGTGTCGACCTGTCGGGTGGGATTAATGCCGAGGTGCTGGTGTTTGATCTGCCGCAGATGGAGTGATCGGACTTGCAGGAGAGCGGTCAGCCCGCCCCAGGCGTCGCCGCGTCGGCCGATGACGGCAATGCCTCCGAAGGCGCATTCGCCGGTTCCGCGGTCGGACCGATCACAGGCAGTGCAACGGGTATCGCGCTGTTGTCGCGCAGACCGAAGCCGAACATCGCTTCGCTCTGGGTCGACACCACCATCCGCACCATGCTGCTGGGCACCATCAGCTCCAGCGACACCTCGCGGCCTTCGGGCGTGCGGCTGTCGAGGGTCATTTCGATGAACGCGCCGCCGGTGTCGATGGTGGTGCAGGCGACGTGCTGGCCGGCCGGCCCTTCCTGCAGGAACGGGCGGATCGGATCGCCCAATGCTTCCAATGCGTGCGGAAAGAAGAAGACGGCGTAACCGCTGGTATCGTTCATCGATGGCTCCTCATGCGTCTTGGAAGCCTAGCAGGAAGCATCGATTGACAAGTACCTGTCATCTCGATGCGAAGCGAGGGATGTGTTTTTCGAAACAGATTCCTCCGCCTGCTGCGCAGACGTTCGGGATGACATTGCTTGCGATTACCGCAGCGCGATTTTCAACGCCGCTGCGGCATCGCGCGCGGTGGCGCGGGCCGCGTCGATGTCTTCGCCCAACGCCAACGTCACCGCGACCCGGCGATGCCCTTCGACCACAGGCTTGCCAAACAGGCGCAGCGCAGTGTCCGGCGCACGCAGCGCATCGGCGACGCCGTCGAACACCGGCACGCCGTGGCCATGCGCCAGCACGGCGCACGACGCCGACGGCCCGTTCTGGCGGATCTTCCCGCTTTTGTCAGCATGCACAGGAAGCCCAAGGATCGCGCGCGCATGCAGCGCGAATTGGCTCAGATCCTGCGACACCAGCGTCACCAGGCCGGTATCGTGCGGACGCGGCGACACTTCCGAGAACCACACCTCATCGCCCTTCACGAACAGTTCGACGCCGAACAGGCCCCAGCCGCCGAGGTCGTCGGTGATGATTTTCGCGATCCGCTGCGCGGCTTCCAGCGCGCGCGCCGACATCGGCTGCGGCTGCCAGCTTTCGCGGTAATCGCCGTCGCGCTGCAGATGGCCGATGGGTGCGCAGAAATCGGTGCCGCCGGCGTGGCGCACGGTCAGCAGAGTGATTTCGTAGTCGAAATCGATGAAGCCTTCGACAATTACGCGCCCGGCACCCGCACGGCCGCCGGTCTGCGCGTAATCCCAGGCCTTGTCGATGTCGTCGGCGGTGCGCACCAGACTCTGGCCCTTGCCCGAAGACGACATCACCGGCTTGACCACGCAGGGCACGCCGGTCATGGCCACCGCGGCGCGGTAATCGTCCAACGTGTCAACGAACCGGTAGGGCGAGGTCGGCAGGCCCAGGGTCTCGGCGGCGAGCCGGCGGATGCCCTCGCGGTCCATCGTCAGCCGCGCGGCGCGCGCGGTCGGCACGATCCGGGTATGGGTGCCGCGTTCGGCGAATTCGCGCTCCAGCTGCACCAAGGTCTGGGTATGGATCGCCTCGATCTCGGGAACGATCAACGTCGGCCGCTCCTCGGCGATCAGCGCCCGCAGCGCGTCGCCGTCCAGCATGTTCAGCACGTGGCTGCGATGCGCGACCTGCATCGCCGGGGCGTCCGCATAGCGGTCGACGGCGATGACCTCGCAGCCGAAGCGCTGCAGCTCGATCGCGACTTCCTTGCCCAGCTCACCCGAGCCCAGCAGCAGCACGCGGATAGCAGAGGGCGACAGCGGGGTACCGAATTCAAGCGCGGACGGACTGGGCATGGGGCGGGCTCGGCGGGAAAGAGGCCATTGTAAATCAGTCACTTGCGGAATTATTTCCGATGCATACGACCGTCCGTCCGGATTGACTTGCGTTAAATGATATCTTTTTGATATCAAATCACCATTCACCACTACCACGCGAGATTCCGTCATGAAAGAAAACCCTACACGCTCGCTCCCAGGCATCCCCGTACTGCTGCTCCTGCTGGCGGCCATGATCATGGGCATGTATCTCATCGTGTCCAATGCCGAAGCGGGCGCAGCCGGCGGGCTCGCCGGTGTGCCCGCCGGTATGGTGATGGTGGTGGTCGGCATGTTCCTGATGTTCGGCCTGTACAAGGTCGAGCCCAACCAAGCCGCTGTATTGAACCTGTTCGGCAAATACATCGGCACCGTCAAGGACGGCGGCCTGCGCTGGAACAGCCCTTTCTACGGCAAGAAGAAAGTCTCGCTGCGCGTGCGCAATTTCGAGAGCAGCAAGCTCAAGGTCAACGAACTGGACGGTAGCCCGATCGAGATCGCGGCGGTGATCGTCTGGCAGGTCGTGGACAGCGCCGAGGCGGTCTACAACGTCGACGATTACGAAAGCTTCGTGCATATCCAGTCCGAGTCCGCGATCCGCACGATGGCCACCAGCTATCCCTACGATCAGCACGAGGAAGGCCAGTTCGCGCTGCGCAGCCACGCTGCAGAGGTGTCGAAACATTTGATGGAAGAACTGCAAGAGCGTCTCGCCGATGCCGGCGTGCAGGTGCTGGATTCGCGTATCAGCCACCTCGCCTACGCGCCGGAAATCGCTCAGGCGATGCTGCAGCGCCAGCAGGCCAACGCGATCATCGCCGCGCGCACGCGGATCGTCGCCGGTGCGGTGGGTATGGTCGAAATGGCCCTAGAAGCGCTGCAGAAAAACGGCGTGGTGCATTTGGACGAAGAGCGCAAGGCGCAGATGGTCAGCAACCTGCTGGTGGTGCTGTGCGGCGAACGCTCGACCCAGCCGGTGATCAACGCCGGCACCCTGTATTGATAGCGGCGCAAGCCGCTCCTACGCAGGAACGCCCGTCATGAGCGAAAAGAAAGCCTATCCGCTGCGCATCAATGCCGAAGTCCTGGCGGCGGCGCAGCGGTGGGCCGACGATGACTTGCGCAGCCTCAACGCACAGATCGAATACGTGCTGCGCGATGCGCTGCGCAACGCCGGGCGACTGAAATCGTCCGCCACTGTTTCCAACGACAACGCCCCCGCTTCCGGAGAAACACCATGATCCACGTCATCCGCCAGATCGAGCGCAGACTCGGTCGCAAGCTGGGCGAAGGCCGCATCGCCGCCCGCGCAGCGCTGTTGTCCGCAATGCTGCTGTTGCTGGGCATTGGCGTATTGCTGTCGTCGCGCGCCAACGCGCAGGATGGCGCGCAGGACGCTACGCAGGATTTCGACCCGGCGCGCGAAGCGCAGGCCCTGCTGGATACGCTGGATGCCGGCGATTTCGCCGCCGTGCACGTACGCTTCGCTACCGCCATGTCCGCAGCCGTCAGCGCGGAACAGCTGGCGCAGGTGATGAGCGCACTCGCCACCCAGGTCGGCCCGCTGCAATCGCGCGGCGAACCGGACGTAAAAACCAGCGACACCGGCTCGCTGGTGAAGGTACCGCTGCACTACGAGCGCGGCGAGCTGACCGCGATCATCGCCTTCGACAACGAGCACAAGGTCTCGGGTTTCGCGATCCGGCCGATACAGGCGGCGAAACCGGCGACCGCCACACCGCCGATGCCCGAAGACGCGAACTATCGCGAAACCGAACTGACCGTCGGCGAAGGCGTGAATGCGCTGCCGGCGACGCTGGCGATGCCGAACGGCAAAGGCCCCTTCGCGGCGGTTGTGCTGGTTCACGGCTCCGGCCCGCAGGATCGCGACAGCACCATCGGCCCGAACCGGCCGCTGCTGGACATCGCCCGCGGTCTGGCCGAACGCGGTGTCGCCGTATTGCGCTACGAAAAGCGCACGAAAGTACATCCGCAGCAGTTCGCCGATGGCGGCAGCATTGATCTCGAAACTACCGACGATGCGCTGACGGCCGCGGCGCTGCTGCGCGGGCTGCCGGACATCGATGCAAAATGTGTGTTCGTGCTCGGCCACAGCCAGGGCGGGATGATGGCGCCGCGGATCGGCGCACGCGATCCGCAGATCGCCGGACTGATCCTGCTGGCAGCGCCGTCGCGGCCGCTGCTCGACATCCTGATCGAACAGAATCGCCGCCTCGCCATCCTCAACGACGGCACGGTCAGCGACAGCGAGAACAGCGCGATCCAGCGCTTGGTGGACAGCGTGAGCGCAGTGCGCAATGGCCGCAAGATGACCGCTGCGCAGTCGCCGATGGGCCTGGCGCCCACGTACTGGCGCAGCGTCGAGGCCGTGGACGCAGTAGCCGAGGCGAAGGCCATCGCACAACCGATACTGATCCTGCAGGGCGCACGCGACATCCAGGTGGTCGACGCCGATTGGCAGGGTTGGAAAGCGGCCTTCCACGACACGCCGCGCGTGACCTTCAAACTGTACGAGACCTTGAACCACCTCGGAATTCCCGGCGAAGGCAACGGCAATCTGCAGGAATACCAGACGCCCGGACACGTCGCGCCGGAACTGATCGCTGATGTCGCGACGTGGATCGTGGCGCAGTCGAAGAAGTGATGCGCCCGGATCCGCTTGGAAGAACGCCTGCGGAAACACCGCCGGCATAAAGCCACCCGAACACCATCAGGAGTCATGCACATGCGCCGCGAGTTCGCCATCGTTCCGCCCGATCTGCGCTTGGCGCTGCCGCTGCCGGCGATCGCCCTGCTCGCCGCGCTGGTGGGCCTGGGATTCGCCGCACGCGAAGAGCCACGCGTGTGGTTCTTCGCGATCCTGATCGTGATGGTTGCCGTATTCATCGTGTGGTCGGTGCAGCGGCGGCGCGTTGTACTCGACGGCGACCTGCTGGCCATCACTGCCGGCCTCAACATCGCCCGCGTCCGGGTTGCCGATCTGGACCTCGCCGCTGCGCGCAGCGTGAATCTGGCGGACGTGACCACGCTGGGTCCGCTGCTGAAAACCTTCGGCACCACGATGCCCGGCTACAGCGCCGGCCATTTCCGCCTACGCGACCGCAGCCGCGGATTCCTGCTGTTGACCGACCGACGCAAGGTGCTGGCCCTGCCCGAGCGCGGCGGGCGCACGCTGTTGCTGAGCCTGGAACGCCCGCAAGGGCTGCTGGGTGCGCTGCAGGCCGTGGCGAATCCGGGGTCGCGACGCTAATCTGTGTCGATGCGTCCCCTGCCCCGCATCCTGCTCAATACCGCCCGGATCGAGGCGTGGCCGGCCTGGCTGTTGGCGGCGCGCAGCAATCGCGATGCGCGCATCGTCGCTGGCGCGCGCTGGGTGCTTCGGC
>JAYUIZ010000800.1:0-3852 GCA_043765595.1 Lysobacter sp.
ATCCCGAACGCACCCGTGTCCGACACCGCATCCTCCCCCCGCGTCGCCAGCGACCAGCACACCCCTCTCATGCGCCAGTTCTTCGCCGCCAAGGCGGAGCAACCAGACGTATTGATGTTCTTCCGTATGGGCGATTTCTACGAATTGTTCTACGACGATGCGCGCAAGGCTGCGCGCTTGCTCGATATCACCTTGACGCAGCGGGGCAATTCCGCCGGCCAGCCGATCCCGATGGCCGGCGTGCCGGTGCATGCCTACGAGGGCTATCTGGCACGGCTGGTCGCGCTGGGCGAATCGGTCGCGATCTGCGAACAGATCGGCGATCCGGCGCTGGCGAAGGGATTGGTCGAACGCAAGGTCGTCCGCATCGTCACGCCCGGCACGATGACCGATGAAGCGCTGCTGCAGGATCGTCGGGACACGCTGCTGATGGCGGTCGCACGCGGCAAGCAGGGCTACGGCATTGCGTGGGCGGATCTGGCCGGCGGGCGCTTCCTGGTCAATGAAGTCACCAGCGACGACATGCTGGAAGCCGAACTCGCGCGGCTCGATCCTGCCGAACTGCTGCTTCCCGATGAAGACGGCTGGCCGGCGGCGGTGGCCAACCGCAGCGGCGTGCGCCGGCGCGCACCGTGGTTGTTCGATGCCGACAGCGGCCGTCGGCAGTTGCTGCAGTTCTTCAATCTCTTCGACCTCAGCGGTTTCGGCATCGACGGCAAACCATTGGCCATCGCCGCGGCCGGCGCGCTGCTGGGCTACGTCGAGGAAACCCAGAAACAGCGGCTGCCGCACCTCACCGCGATCCGCATCGAGACCAGCGACGGCGCGATCGCGATGAACGCGGCCACCCGCCGCCATCTCGAACTCGACACCCGCGTCGACGGCGACACCCGGCATACGCTGCTGGGCGTGCTCGACAGCACGGTCACGCCGATGGGCGGTCGCCTGCTGCGGCGCTGGCTGCATCGCCCGCTGCGCGAACGCCGGATCGTGAGCGAGCGCCATGATGCAGTGCAGCAACTGCTCGCAGCGCGTGCAGACAATGATGTCCGCGACGCCTTCCGCGGCCTCGGCGATATCGAACGCATCCTCTCCCGCGTGGCCCTGCGCAGCGCCCGGCCGCGCGACCTCTCGACCCTGCGCGATGCGCTGCTGTTGATGCCGAAAGTCCGCGATGCGCTGTACGGCATCGACTCGCCGCGGCTGCTGTCGCTGTGCGCCGAACTGGGCGAACACGATGCGCAGGCCGCGTGGATGGCGGGCGCCATCGTGCAACAGCCGCCGCTGCTGGCGCGCGACGGCGGCGTGATCGCCGATGGCTTCGATGCCGAACTGGACGAACTGCGCACGCTCAGTACCCATGCCGACCAGTTCCTGATCGATCTTGAAGCGCGCGAACGCGCCAGCAGCGGTATCGCCACGCTGAAGGTGGGTTACAACCGGGTCCACGGTTACTACATCGAGATCAGCAAGGGCCAGGCCGTGAAAGCGCCGGTCCACTACACCCGCCGCCAGACATTGACCGGCGCCGAGCGCTACATCACTGAAGAGCTGAAACAGTTCGAGGACAAAGTGCTGTCGGCGCGCGAGCGCTCGCTGTCGCGCGAAAAGCTGCTTTACGAAGGCATTCTGGATGAACTCAACCGTGACCTGGAACCGCTGAAGCGCGCCGCGGGCGCGTTGAGCGAACTCGACGTACTGTGCTGCTTCGCCGAACGCGCGCGCGAACTCGACTGGTCGCGGCCCACGCTGGTCGACGATGCAAGAGTGCACATCGAACGCGGCCGCCACCCGGTGGTGGAAGCGGTGCGCGACGAACCGTTCGAGCCGAACGATCTCTTGCTTAATGGAGACGATGGCAGCGCAGCACGACGCATGCTGGTCATCACCGGCCCGAACATGGGCGGCAAATCGACGTACATGCGCCAGAACGCGCTGATCGTGCTGCTGGCGCACATCGGCAGCTTCGTGCCTGCATCGAAAGCGCAGATCGGCCCGATCGACCGCATCCTCACCCGCATCGGCGCCGGCGACGACCTTGCGCGCGGGCAGTCGACCTTCATGGTCGAGATGAGCGAAACCAGCTACATCCTGCATCACGCCACCGCGCAGTCGCTGGTGTTGATGGACGAAATCGGCCGCGGTACGTCGACGTACGACGGCCTTGCGCTCGCCGAAGCCTGCGCGAAACATTTAGCTGGCACCAACCGCGCCTACACCTTGTTCGCCACGCACTATTTCGAACTCACCGCCCTCGCCCAGCCCGGTAGCGGCATCGCCAACGTGCATCTGGACGCGGTCGAGCACCGCGACAAAGACGGCGGCGACACCCTGGTGTTCATGCACGCCGTGAAAGACGGCCCCGCCGACCGTAGCTTCGGCCTGCAGGTGGCGGCGCTGGCCGGCCTGCCGAAAAGCGTGGTGCGCGAAGCGCGTGGTCGCTTGGCGGAACTGGAACAGCGCCGCAGCGATCCCGCCCCGGTGCTTACCCCGCAGACGCTGGATCAACCCCAGCAGTTCGGACTGTTCGCACCCAACTCCGCCGCACTCGACGCCCTCGCCGGCATCGACCCCGACGAACTCACGCCCAAGCAGGCGTTGGAAGCGCTGTATCGGTTGAAGGCGTTGGAGTGATGGATTCGCCTGTAGCAGGGCCTTCAGCCCGATAGGCCGTCATCCCCGCTGAAAGCGCCTCTTGCGAACGCCAGTCATCCCGACTGGATGCGAAGGGTCTGCTGTTCTCTTCAGCGGCCTGAAGATCGCTCTACAGCAATCGCATGCCTCGAAACCGGGTCGGCGGACCGCCGACCCGGCACATGCCGGTCAACTCACTGTTCGCAGCCCGCGATGCAGTCGTGGTACACCCGCGCGCAATGCCGGGTGCCGCCTCCGCCAGCCTGGACCTGCGCGATGCAGTCGTTGGTGATTTCCTGACACAGGCTCAAGCAACCGGGATCCGTGTAGAACGCAGACACCGACACCCCGAAACCTGATCCAAACGCGAGCGCTGCGACGGTCATCCATCGAATATTGATGCGTTTCATCTTCAAATCCTTCTGTCGTTGAGAGAACTGACATATCCGTCGTGTTGCCGGTGCCCGCGGCCAGAGTACGCTCGTTCGCACCACATCAAAAAATGCCGGGCACTCCTTTTGCCGCGCGCCTGGGTCTAAAGTGCGACGACACGCCATCTAGGCCCAAGGAGATCGCCATGACCGCATTGACAGACGAACTGTTCGCCCAGCTCGAGGGCGCGCCGCTTCAACAGATTTCCCAGCAGCTGGGCATCGGCAAGGCCCAGGCGGCCGGCGCGCTCAGCGCTGCGCTGCCTCTGCTGATCGGCGCGCTGGGCAAGAACGCCAGCCAGCCGCAGGGCGCGGAGGCGCTGTTCGGGGCGCTGCAGAAGGATCACACCGGCGGCGCCGATATTGGCAGCCTGCTCGGCATGGTACTGGGCGGCGGCGCGGCCACCCGCCAGACCGACGGCGCCGGCATGCTCGGCCATATCCTCGGCGGTCGGCAGGGCAGCGCCGAGCAGCACTTGGGCGAAGCCACCGGCCTGGGCGGCGACCGCGCCGGGCAGTTGATGAAGATCCTCGCCCCGATCGTGATGGCGTATCTGGCCAAACGCATGTTCAGCGGCAACGAAAGCGGCGGAGGCGCGGCGATGGGCATGGGCGGCAGCAACCCGACGGCCGACATCCTGGGCGCCGTGCTTGGGCGCGAGCAGCAGCAGGCGCGCCAGCAGGGCGGCATCGGCGGCGGGCTGCTCGGCGCGGTGCTCGATCAGGACGGCGACGGCCAGGTCGGTCTCGGCGATCTGCTGAAGATCGGCGGCGGGCTGCTGGGTGG
>JAYUIZ010000801.1:0-1362 GCA_043765595.1 Lysobacter sp.
GCGTTACACTGACCGGCCGCATGGAATGCCGCGGCGTGAAGATCGATCCGAGCGTGCTGTCCGATGTCGAAATGGTGGAAGACTTGGTGGTCGCCGCGATCAACGACGCGGTGAACAAGGTCAACGCCGAATCGCAGTCGCGGATGTCCGGTGCCACCGCCGGCATGCCGATTCCGCCGGGAATGAAGATTCCGGGGATGTTCTGACGATTCGTTGTAGAGCGGAGCGCGGCTCCGCTACCCCGTCTCCGCAGAGGTGGCAGCGGAGCTGCGCTCCGCTCTACAGATTGCTGTCATGACCATCTCCCTTCTCGAACAACTTATCGACGCCTTTCGCATCCTGCCCGGAGTGGGCCAGAAAACCGCGCAGCGGATGGCCTATCACGTGTTGGAGCGCGACCGCGACGGTGCGCAGCGATTGTCCGAAGCGCTGGCCGCCGCGGTCGACCGCATCGGCCACTGCACGCGTTGCCGCGATTTCAGCGAGTCGGAACTCTGCATTACCTGCGCCAGCGCTTCGCGCGACACGCATCTGCTGTGCGCGGTGGAATCACCGGCCGATCGTCTGGTCATCGAGCAGGCCACCGGCTATCGCGGCTTCTATTTCGTGCTGCAGGGCCGGCTCAGCCCGCTCGACGGCATCGGCCCGCGCGAACTGGGTCTTGAAAAACTCGCCGCGCGCTTGGCGGAAGGTGAGGTGCAGGAACTGGTGATCGCGACCAATCCCACCGTGGAAGGCGAAGCCACTGCGCACTACCTCGCGCAGCTTTCGCGCCAGCACGGCGTGAAGCCGACCCGGCTCGCGCACGGCGTGCCGCTGGGCGGTGAACTGGAATACGTCGACCGCGGCACGCTGTCGCATGCGTTCGGTACGCGCGGCGAGATGCCGCTGTAGGGCTGGCGCTTTCGGTTTCGCGGCAAGTTCATGCGGACGCGTGGCAATTTCCTGTCGCGTAAAAGCAAATCCCCCCGTCATCGCGCTGCGATGCCGACCCCCTTTTTCAAAGGGGGCAACAGCAGCTGTCGGTGCTGGTGAAGGGCCATCGAAGGTGTGTGAGCGTCCTGTCGTGCAGCAGGAAGTCCCCCGTCACCGGCTTCCTTTTCAAAGGGGGAGCAGCAGACGTCGGTGTGGATGAATGAAAGAGGTCGTCGCGGATATTGAAAATCGCCATCTTTTCCTGATCTTTTCAAGGGAATTTTCCGGGATGATCTTCCGGATTTAGCGGCATCCGCTGCATCGCGGGCAACCTCCATGCCCGCTTTGGAAAAGGGGGCCGGCATCGCAATGCGATGACGGGGGGATTTGCTTTTGCCCCCCGGCGCCACCTCTGTGCACACGCATGTTTACAATGCTTCTGACCCC
>JAYUIZ010000802.1:0-3846 GCA_043765595.1 Lysobacter sp.
CGATAGGCCATCGCTTGGTGACCCAGACAGACCCCCAAGATCGGGCACGTCGCAAACGCAAGCACATCATTGCTGACGCCCATGTCAGCCTGATTCTGCGGCCGACCCGGGCCTGGCGAAATCACGATGGCGTCATAGTCGGAGGCCTTGATGGCTGGCCAGTCGACTTCGTCGTTGTGTACCACAGAGGGTTCTGCGCCGATCACCTCGCCAAGATAGTGCGCGATGTTCGCGGTGAAACTGTCGTAGTTGTCAACAAGCAGTATTCGCATCACATCCCTTTCAATAAACAGTTCCTGTGTGCAAAAAATGCTACTTCACCAAAAAATAAAATGCAATTTTTTTTTAATTTCACGAAGCAATTTATAAAAAAATCATATTTTTTTTTCATATTTTTTTGGTACTTTTCTAAGTGCGCGCGCTCACGCGCGTCACGAAAAAAGCTGGAATTTTCGGACACGCCAAGCATGTGCATAATTGCAGGTTGAATTTGCGCGAATAAAAAGTTTTATCAGCGACACCATTGTGATAATTCCTCGATGCGCCCGGCTTCTCGATCAGCCAAATCTTGACTGCCTACTTGTGTTTGAGTGCTAGACGCCGATCGTTTGTAATTCAATGCTGTCGAGGCGCGTCGAGGCGATCGATAAAGCTTGTGTGTCTTAGCAGGCTGCTGAAATACCTGCGATAGAAGGTTTTCAGTGGCCTGTTAACGCAGCTATGGATGGTTGCGCCGGCGAAACAAGCGCAAGCGATTGATTCGCCGTGAGCACGTCCGGACATGTGCCGGACGTGCTCACTGAAATACCTCCTGGACGGATGTATTTCAGCAACCTGTTAGGTGTTCTGAATCGCCCCGTCTTTGCCGGAGGCTTGAACGCTTGCGAGGATGGAACAATGACCAAGCAGACGAAGTATTCCCCGGAAGTGCGGGAGCGGGCTGTTTGGATGGTGCAGACGCATCAAAACGAGCACCCTTCGCAGTGGGCGGCGATCAGCTTTATCGCAGCTAAAATCGGTTGTACCGGCGAGACCTTGCGTGGCTGGGTGCGGCAGGCTGAGCGCGATCAAGGCCAGCGTGCTGGCCTGACGACCGACGAACGCGAGCGGAAGCGGCTTGCTATGCTAAGGCTGCTGAGGAAAAGCAGGTGGCGTGACTCAAACCAAACAGCCTCCGAGATTCTCGGGGCGGTTCAGTCCGGACGCGGCAGGTGTCGGTCCTTATCCCGGTGTTGAATAACGACAGCGACCCGGATGGCGACAAGCTGAGGATCACCGGGCTGGTCCAGCCGGCTTTGGGCACTGCTTCTGTCGAAGGCGACCAGATCCGCTTCTTGTCGCCGTGGAGGTCGTGGAGAGGGTCGGTCGAGTTCGAGTACACGATCAGCGACGGGAACGGTGGCGCCGCCAGCGCTGTGGTCAAGGTGAACCGGTTTTGATGGATATGTGCTGATCGACATGCACCGATCGACATCCCACAAACCACCACCGCCGACTGAGGTCGGCGGTGGTGTATATCCAGGATCTCCGTCCAAGATCTCCGTCCAAGATCTCCGGGCACTGCGGACGGAACATTATTCGCCGCCGTGGCCGCTAAAATGGCGCATGCCCAAATTCGACTCCCTCTCCGACGCCGCCGGCTTCGACCCGTCCAGCCGGCGGCATGCGGAAGCCAGCGAGCGCCCGACCCGGATCCGCGTCGATCTGGATGCACTGGCCCACAACCTGCGCGCGCTGCGCGGGCATGCGGGCGTGCCGGTGATGGCCATCGTCAAGGCCAATGCTTACGGCCACGGCTTGGTCCCGGTGGCGCTGCACCTGCAGGCGCAGGGCGTCGAGCAGCTAGGTGTGGCATTTGTGGAAGAGGGCATCGCGCTGCGGCAGGCTGGCGTGCACCTGCCCATCCTGGTGATGGGCGGCATCTTCGGGCCGCAGGTGGCGCGCTTCATCGTCCACAACCTCGAAATCACCGTCTCGTCGTTGGACAAGCTGCGCCAGGTTGAAGCTGCAGCCGAGGCGCTCGGCCGCAAGGCCACCGTCCATCTCAAGATCGATACCGGCATGGAACGCATCGGTGTGCACAGCTACAGCGCTGGGCCGTTCGTGGAAGCCGCGGCGGCGTCGAAGTGGTGCGTGGTGAAGGGCGTCTATTCGCATCTGGCCTGCGCGGACGATCCCGCATCGCCGATGACCGCGCTGCAACTCGAACGCTTCCTGGATGTCTGCGCGCACTTCCAGCGCATCGGCGCGCCGATGCCGCTGCGCCATCTCGCCAATTCCGGCGGCGTGCTGCATTTTCCGGACACGCATCTGGACATGGTGCGTCCCGGCATCGCGCTGTACGGCGTGCTGCCCGATCCCGCTTCGCTGCCGACGGTGGCGCTCAGGCCGACGCTGTCGCTGGTATCGCAGGTGGTTTACTTCAAGGTGGTCAACGCTGGCAACTCCGTGAGCTATGGCGCGACTTGGGCGCCGGCGCACGACACCCGCGTGGTGACCATCCCCATAGGCTACGGCGATGGCTATCAGCGCGCGCTGTCGTCGCGCGGCGAGGTCTTGATCCGCGGCCAGCGTCACCCGATCGTCGGGCGCATCTGCATGGACCAGTTCATGGTCGACATCGGCACCGGTGGCACCGCCTACAACGAGGATGAGGTGGTGCTGATCGGCCAACAGGGCGAGGCGGTGATCAGCTGCGAAGCGGTGGCGCAGGTGGCCGGTACCATTCCCTACGAGATCCTGACCGGTTTGAACGAGCGTATTCCGCGCGAATACGTCGCCGCCGGCACGACGCACACCTGAGGTGAATCGCATGAAAGCCGGCACGTCGATCCGCAATTTGGCCGTGGTGCTGGGCGATCAGCTGGACGCCGATTCTGCCGTGTTTGCCGAGTTCGATCCCGCGCGCGACGCGGTGTGGATGGCCGAAGTCGCCCACGAATCCACCCAGGTCTGGAGCACCAAGCCGCGGATCGCGATGTTTCTGGCGGCGATGCGCCATTTTCGCGATGCGCTGATCGCGCGCGGCTGGCGGGTCGAGTATCGCGCGCTGGAGACGCATGCGTTCGCAACGCTCGAAGAAGCGCTGGCGGCGGATCTGGCCGCATTCAAGCCCGCGCGCGTGGTCGCGGTGCAGCCCGGCGAATGGCGGCTGGCGCAGTCGCTGCCGCAGGTGTGCCGCGATGCCGGCGTGGACTGGGCCGAGCGCCCCGATCTGCATTTTTATTCGACTCCCGACGACTTCGCCGAATGGGCGAAAGGCCGCAAGGAGCTGCGGCTGGAATATTTCTACCGCTTGCTGCGTAAACGCGAAGACGTGCTGATCGAAGACGGCGAGCCGGTGGGCGGGCAGTGGAATTTCGATGCCGACAACCGCGGCACCTTCGGCAAGCAGGGGCCTGGCGCGCTGCCGGCGCCGCGGGCGTTTCCGGCCGACGCGATCACCCGCGGCGTCATCGACCTGATCAACGCGCGCTTCGCCGATCACCCCGGCATGCTCGACCGCTTCGATTGGCCGTTGACCGCCGCGCAGGCGCAGCAGGCGCTGGACGATTTCATCGAGCATCGATTGCCACTATTCGGCCGCTATCAGGATGCAATCTGGTCCGGCGAGCCGTGGCTGTACCACTCGCGGCTGTCCGCTGCGATGAATCTGAAACTACTGTCGCCGCGGCGCGCGGTGGATGCTGCCGTGGCAGCGTGGCGCGCCGGCAGGGCGCCGATCGAAGCGGTGGAGGGCTTCGTGCGCCAGATCCTCGGCTGGCGCGAATTCGTCCGCGGCGTGTACTGGCTGCGCATGCCGGATTTCCTTGACGACAACGCATTGAATGCCGATCAGCCATTGCC
>JAYUIZ010000803.1:0-12260 GCA_043765595.1 Lysobacter sp.
CTTTCGGGTTTCGACGGGGCGGCCGGTCACATCCGCCGCTCGCCCGCGTCTTGATCCACTAAGCGCAGTGTTCACCCGCACGCATTCCCGCATACGATCTGCATCGAGAAGCCTCCCATGCTTAAACCCCTGCTGCTGTCCTCGCTCGCGCTGGCGCTCGTCGCTTGCGGCGGGCAGGCCGAAAAAACCGTGGTTCCGAAGACCGACGCCAAGGGCGACCTGCGCTACGGCGGGCTGGTGTTCAAGCCCTGCGCCCTGGGCGGCGAGCGCGGCAGTCAGGCGGTGGAGGCGCACTGCGCCACGCTGCAGGCACCCGAAAATCACGCCGCGCCCAATGGCCGCAAGATCGCGCTCGCGGTGGCGATGATCCCCGCCAAAAGCCAGACCCAGTCAGACCCGGTGGTGATCATTGCCGGCGGCCCCGGCCAGTCGATCCTCGAAAGTTATCCGATGCTGCATCCGGCGCTGAACGACGTACGTCGCAGCCGCAATATCCTGCTGGTGGACGCGCGCGGCACCGGCAAGTCGCATCCGCTGAAGTGCGAAGAATTGACGTCGCTGGACGATGACATCGAAGGCAGCGACGACCCCGCGGAAACGCGCGCGCTGGTCGAGCGCTGCCGCGACCGTCTGGCCAAAACCAGCGACCTGCGTTTCTACGGAACCGGCGACCACGTCCAGGATCTCGACCTGCTGCGCAAGACCATCGGTGTGGAACAGCTCAACCTCGCCGGCATTTCCTACGGCACCCGCGTCGCCCAGCAGTACGCGGCACGTTATCCGGCGCACACGCGCACGGTCACCCTGGATTCGATCGCGCCCAATACGCTGGTGCTGGGCCAGGAGCACGCGCGCAATCTCGATGTCGCGATCAAGCAACAGTTCGCACGCTGCATCGCCGACGCCGCCTGCAAGCGCAACATCGGTGATCCCACTGCGCTGCTGGCCAAGGTACGCGCGACGCTGCAGGCCGGCGGCCTGGCGCCGGTGCGTTACCGCGACCCGACCAGCGGCGAGTGGCGTGAGGAAGTGCCGCGTTTCGGCCATCTCGGTGGACTGCTGCGGTTCTATGCGTATCGCCCGGAATCGGCGTCGATGCTGCCCTTGATCCTGCACGACGCGTCCGAAGGCCGCTACGAAACCCTGCTGTCGCAGTCGCGCGCGCTCAGCGGCGATGTCGGCGATTCGATGGCGCTGGGCATGCATCTGTCGGTGAGCTGCACCGAGGATTTCGAAGTGCAGCCGCGGCCTGGAGACGACGCGACAATCATGGGCAATGACATCGTCAAGTTTATCCAGGCGCAGTGCGCGGTGTGGCCCAAGGGCAAGCGCGACCCCGCGTTCCGCAAGCCGCTGGCGGGCAAGGTGCCGGTGTTGGCGATCAGCGGCGAGTTCGATCCGGTCACCCCGCCGCGCTACGGCTATGAGGTGGTGAAGACGATGTCGAATGGCCGCCATCTGGTGCTGCCGGGCCAAGGCCACAGCGTGCTCACCACCGGCTGCATGCCGAAACTATTTGCGCAGTTCGTCGAAACCGCCGATGCGAAAACGCTTGACGCCGCTTGCCTCAAGCGCCTGAAGCCGACGCCGCCGTTCGCTGGCAATTACGGCTGGGAACCTTGATCCGTCGCTTGCTCTTCTCGCGCGCAGCGCAGGCCATGCCTGTCCTGCTGCGCAGGTGTCATCCACGCAATTTTCTTCACGGGGTTGTCCCATGATCGATGTCCAGAATCTGCACAAGTCGTTCAAGACCAAGACCGGTCTGGTGCAGGCCGTGCGCGGCGTGAGTTTCACCGCCAACGACGGCGAAATCACCGGCCTGCTAGGCCCCAACGGCGCCGGCAAAACCACCACCCTGCGCATGCTCTACACGCTGATGTCGCCCGACCAGGGCACGGTGAGCGTCGACGGCATCGACATCCAGAAGGATGCCACCGCCGTGCGCCAGCGCCTGGGCGTGTTGCCCGACGCGCGCGGCGTGTACAAGCGCCTGAGCGCGCGCGAGAACATCGCCTACTTCGGTGAACTGCACGGGCTGGACGCGGCCACCATCGCCTCGCGCACCGCGAAGCTGGCAGAGACGTTGGGGATGGAAGATTTCCTCGACCGCCGCACCGAAGGTTTCTCGCAGGGCCAGCGCACCAAGACCGCGATCGCGCGCGCGCTGATCCACGACCCGCGCAACGTGATCCTCGACGAGCCCACCAACGGTCTCGATGTGATGACCACCCGCGGCCTGCGCAACTTCCTGCTGCAGCTGCGCGCCGAAGGCCGCTGCGTGATCTTCTCCAGCCACATCATGCAGGAGGTCGCCGCACTCTGCGATCGCATCGTGGTGATCGCCGGCGGCGAAGTGAAAGCCATCGGCACGCCCGACGAACTGCGCGCCCGCGCCGGCGAAGACAATCTCGAAGACGCCTTCGTTCAACTCATCGGCTCCGACGAGGGCCTGCACGCATGAAGATGCCCGGCCTCAAAATAAACATGTTTTCTACGTTCATGACCGTGTTCCGCAAGGAACTCCGCGACTTCGCCCGCGACCGCCGCACCTTCCTGATGGCGCTGCTGCTCGGCCCGCTGGTGTACCCGGTGCTGATGCTGGGCATGGGCAAGCTGATGGAAGCGCGGATCAGCACGCAGCTGGAAAAGCCATTGGAAATCCCGATCATCGGCGCCGCGTACGCGCCCAATCTGGTCGCGTGGCTGGAAACCCAGGACATCCACGCCAAGCCGTCCGCGCCGAAGGATCTGGTCGCGGCGATCCGCAACCAGGACGAAGACGTTGCGCTGGTCATCGCGCCGAACTTCGGCGAGGAATGGCGCGCCGGCCGGCCGGCAAAAGTGGAGGTCGTCGCCGACACCACGCGCAGCAATGCCGACGTGCCGATCGAGCGCCTACGCGGCGCGCTCAACGCCTACAGCGGCCAGGTCGGCGCGCTGCGGCTGATCGCACGCGGCGTGAATCCTTCGCTGACGCAATCGGTAGCGGTGACCCAGCGCGATGTCGCCACCCCGGAAGCGAAACAGGGCCGGCTGATGTCGATCATTCTGCCGCTGATCCTGGTGCTGTTCGCCTTCATGGGCGGCGCCAACCTGACCATGGACGTGACCGCTGGCGAGCGCGAGCGGCAATCGCTGGAACCGCTGCTGGCCACGCCGGTGTCGCGCGGCGTGCTGGTCAGCGGCAAGATGGCCGCCGCGGGTTTGATCGGCATCGCCAGCGTCATCCTCACGCTGCTGTCGTTCAAGCTCAGCGCGGCGATGTCGACCAGCGCGATGGCGAGTTCGCTGGACGTGTCCTTCCCCGCCATCGGCCGCATGCTGCTGGTGCTGATTCCGCTGGTGCTGATCGGCACCGCGCTGCTCACCTTCATCTCCGCCGGTTCCAAAAGCATGAAGGAAGCGCAGAGCCACATGGTCTGGCTGATGTTCATGCCGATGCTGCCGGGCTACGCGCTGATGGCCTACCCGCTGAAGGACCAGGACCTGTGGCAATACGCCGTCCCGTTTTTGTCGCAGAACCAGATGCTGGTGAAAGCCTCGCGCGGCGAGAACGCCTCGCCCGAACAGTGGGCGATTTACCTGGTCTGCGCGATCGCGCTGGCCGCGGCGCTGTGGCTGGCGGCGATCTGGCGCTATCGACAGGAGAAGTTGGCGATTTCGGCCTGAGGAAGGCTCGCGGCTGCGTGAATGAAAAACCCGGTATTTGCCGGGTTTTTCATTCACGCGGTCGATTGGGATGGTAGAGCCCGGCTTCGACCCGATGCGGACATCGCGTAGGGCGAGTCTTGCACCCGCCGCATGTGAAATCACAGCGATGCTTCAGATAGCGATGTGTCGTTCAAGACGCCAGGCTCCGGTCAAGCAGGCAGGTACAAGACGGTATCTACGAATTCTGATGGTGCACAATGCAGCGTCTTGAATCGATCTTTAGGCTTGGTGTTGCACCCGCCGCATGTGAAATCACAGCGATGCTTCAGATAGCGATGTGTCGTTCAAAAGGTGATGCTCCGATCCAGCAGGCGGGTAGAAGACAGGCCTTACGGGTTCTGTATGGCATTTATCAGGCTGCAACCGAACGTGTGCGCTTGGGAGTGGACAATGCTCGAGTTTTCGTTAGTGCCTCTAAGTGCTGCTTAATAGCTTTAGGTCGGTAGTTACCGGTTAGGGCTCCGATTCGTGGCCATACATGGATAACCTCGAAACTGCCTCCACCAATCCATGATGCGGTCTGTGTAACGCCCCCAGGATCGCTGCCGTCGAGCACGTGTTGCATCCTCGGCAGAAGAAAGTCCAGGACAGTCTGTGCGTTTCGCTCGACGACCACCCAGCGACGGCGCATTTTGTGCGCGACTGCAGCAGTTGTTCCGCTGCCCCCGAAGATATCGACTACCAACTCTCCAGGATTGGTCGCAATATGAATGATCCGCTCCAGAAGCGATTCAGGCTTCGGAGTGTCGAATACATCAATGTGAGGGAACATTGCCATCAGGTGCCGCTTCGCGTCGTCATTCGTCCCGGTGTCTGCCGCTCCCCAAACCGTAAACGGCACAAGCCCTCTAAGCTGATGCGTGAATAATTTCAGCCGTGGTGAACCATCCCCACCTTTCGGAAACCAGATCCGCCCGTCTGCAAGCAAGTCGACATAAGTCTGTTCTGTCGCGTACCAAGAGCGGCCTCGTGGGGGCTGTAATGTTTGCCCGGTCGGCGTGACGATGTCGTACTGCTGGGCCTTTCGATAACCGGGCGCCGTGAAAGGAGCGTCGGTCCAAGGTCCGCGTGGGTCATCGTCACGGTTTCGCAACCGAGCGTCTTCCTTGACGAGTAGATTTCGCGAGGTTTTCCATTTCTTCGGCCCGCTCGGCGCGTATACCAGAATTGTGTCGTGGTTCGACGAAAAGGCTGCACGAGAGTCGCGAGTTGTCTTTTTCTGCCACACGACAGAGGCGACAAATGCGCTCTCGCCGAAAATCTCATCCATGACCGCTCGAGCCCGATGCACTTCGCTGTCGTCAAGATGCACCCAGACGCTTGCATCCTCTGCGAGAAGCGGGCGCAATGAAGCGAGACGGTCACGCATCATGCTCAGCCACATCGGCCGTTGCATGGTGTCGTTGTATTGGCGGAAGTTCACCTGTGTGTTGAAAGGCGGATCAATGTAAACAAGCCGGATTCCACCATTAAGGGCGGTCGTTTGTGTCGTCAGCGCCTCTAGGACGTCCAATCCGTCGCCGATAGCGAGCACATTCGTCCGGATATTCAGCGGGCCTGCCGTGAGTTGCTCGAACTTGAGCGGCTCAAGCAGTCGCCTATCATTCGGTTGCACCCATTCGTAACCCATTGCGCCCGATGCCCGTAGCGGGAGATCCTTGTTGGGCCACATGAGTTGTACGTCGGACATATGAATCTCGAAACCGGAGGGTGGCGAGCCGCGAGTATCGGGCTTCCTAATCTCATATCATGCGTCATCGAAACGCAAGACGAAGGCGGAAGATTATGACATTGGCCGCTGTGGACATGCCTCTTGGCGCACAACATGCAGCGACGGCCGACTCGATGCAGATCAGACCATTCATAAGGTGGGCTGGCGGCAAGTGGCGCTTGCTGCCGCGTATCCTTCCGTGCATCCCTGCCAGCATCGAGAACTATTACGAGCCATTCCTCGGGGGAGGAGCAGTTTTCCTGGCTTGTGCCGCCCGCGTATCCGGCCGGTCACGCTTGGCAGATCTCAACGAGCACCTGATTACCGCTTGGGTGGCGGTGAGGGACTACCCGTTAGAGCTTCGTCCATTGCTGGACTGGTATCTGATAAACGACTCGAAGGAGTTCTATTACGAAGTCCGTTCGACCATTCCGGTCGGTCCAATCGAGAAAGCGGCACGTTTTCTCTACCTGAATGGGGTGTCTTGGAACCACTTGTGGCGGGAAAACTCTCGAACTGGCGCCATGAATGTGCCTTGGGGAGATCGTCGATTCAAAGGCATCGACGACACCACAATGAAGACGGTCGGGGCCATTCTGGCTCGAGCCGATATCGTCTCCGCAGACTTCCGCGACGTGCTGGATGGTGCCAAACGCGGAGACTTTGTCTACCTCGACCCGCCGTACCTGCCGATATACACCAAGCCGGGCGTGGAGAAAGAGCCAACAGCAAAGTTCAACAAGTACACGGCTAAAACATTCGAGATGGCCGATCTCATTGAGCTTGCCGCGATCTGCGCCGACCTTTCCCGACGAGGAGTGCGCTGGGTGATGTCCAATCGCGACAATGAATCCGTTCGAGACCTGTTCCCGGACGCCGAGATTATCGGATTTACTACGCACCGTTCGCTAGCGGCACAGAGTCGGCGAGAAGTCGAGGCACACCAGTCGCCCGAGGCGATCATTGTTGGGAGATTCTGAATGTCTGCGCAGCCTGTCGAATGCGTGTTGGTTGTTTATTACGGTCCTGCGGCACATCAATCCACTTATGGTCGTCAGGTTCGCAAAGGCGGCTATACGAAGGACTACATTCAGCTCTCCAAGAAAAATGAGTTCGTAGAGGCGATGAGCAATCTTTTTTCAGACGCAGGGCGCGCAACAGGATCGATACCGCTTACTTACCAGTGGCCTGCCGGCACGGCGCCCGGAGCATTTGTGTTCAAGTCTTCAGACCGCCCGCACCTCAAATGGGAAACTAGTCGGGGTGCACCCCAAGTATGGAGGATGGCACTCTCCCCGAGCGATGCCACGCCCGAGACAATTCCTGGCGACCCATCCCATCAAAGTTTCGAGGATGCTGAGAGAGAGTTCGCTTTACTCACCAGCCGTGGAGCCGGACAACCCTACCTCATGGCGATCAAGCTGCGAGGTGAGCCTAGGACATTGCATTTGCGGGTCTATCTTAAAGATCCGAGCGAAAATTATGTTTGTGCCGATCTGGGACTGGTACCACAGGAGATCCAGGCACTTGCTGCGAAGACATCTCAAAAATCAGCGCTCGAATGGTCGCTTGCTCAAAGCGGTGGAACAACGCCTAGTACTACAGTTGATGAGGCACTATCGCAGCTGGCCTTATCTGAAAATCCGATATCTGTGATCGATGCACTTGATATAGACACTGGCCGCGCACTCGCCAGTTACCTTCAAAGTCCAGGGCATGGCCTGTTCTTCGATCCAACGCGAAATTACGATGCGTGGTTTCAGCCCGCACCCCTCAGTGTGCGGGTCGCTGAGTCAATCGATGATTTACTCAAGGCACTAGAAGTACGTTTCCCCCCACTTCCGCAAGGAGACGCTGTTGCTGAGACGCTCGACACTAACCCTGATCAGGTTGAAGTCTTTCGCAAACAGATCGCGCAAAAGAGCTACGAGGTTCCCGATTCGACTGCGACGACCAAGACCAGAGGCAGCGCGCAGACGGCGTTCGCTGAAGCGGTCAAGGCCAACTATGGATACCGATGCGCTATTACGGGCGTCACGACCAAGGATTTTCTCGTCGCTTCGCACATTGTTCCTTGGAGTAAGGATCAAAGTATCCGGCTTGATCCATCGAATGGTATCTGTCTGTCACTGTTGGTGGACCGCGCATTCGAGAAGGGATACGTGCAGATCAAGGATGATTTAACGATACGCATCGACTGGGGCAAGGTCGGTGAGGATCAAGAACTCCAAACCCAGCTTGCGCCTTACGACGGACAAACCTTGAGTGTTCCAACGAAGGAGCCCCCGCAGCTGGAATACCTCCGGAGGCGCCGGGATCTTGTCGTTCCGGCCAACTGAGTCGATTTACGCCTGGTGTGCGTTTGCAGAGCTCATAGGGCGGGTGAAACCCGCCATGTCGGAGCGGTCGTACCGTGTGTTACGACGCATGATGCGACGGCTTGATTTGGTCGTATGCGGTGCTCGAATTGCAGAAGGCGGGTTGGCACCCGCCCTGCGGGGACTGTATGCATCTCATGTTGCTGCCCGAGTCATTGACCCAGCAATGGTGCGCGACACTTGCGCCGAAGGTCGGTAAATCAGCTCACCCCTACAGCCCAACCCCACCCGGCAACAGCAAGTAGCCCGGGTAAGTGCGCAGCACGCACCCGGGAAGACGCAAGCGATCAAGTATCCGTGACGGCTCAAGATCAAAAGCCCCGGGTGCGGCCTTTGGCCTTACCCGGGCTACGTGCCAAGTGGCTTTGGCGTGCATCTCATGCAGCATACGTATCTGCTGGTGCACAATGCAGCGACTCGAATAGCTGCGGATGCATCATGGATATAGAAACCCTTTTGATTGCGGCTTTGCGCGAGGCTGGTTACGGGCCGGACGCTATCGGCTCGGCGATGCCAAGGCTCCTGCGTATTCTGGAAGCCGAGGATGTGCGCATCGAGATGGGTCGCAGCCTGTCGCGCAAGGAGCGCGACTACGTGCGCCTTCAGCTGGAACTGGGACTTGGCGTGTCGGAAGTGGTTGCAGGCTTGAAGAAGTGAGCGATGGCAGGGCAGCACAGCGATGCCCTGCGCAAGGCGCTGCGCAGCGCCACCGACGAGGACAGCGGCAGCGATCTGCATAAACGGGCGAAGACGCGCCGCCGCTGCAAGCGGTGCAGCTGACGAAGATCAAACTGCTGGTCTCCACCCGCTGCTGGATGGCCGCCTATAACGCCGGCAGCGGCTACTGGATCATCGACGACACCGCGCCCTATCGCCCCGAACTGGTCACCACCGACGCCACCGACTTCGACAACGGCACCTTGGGATCCACCCAGAAAGCGCGCGGCATCGGCGACTGCTGGGGTTCCGAGCAGTGGACCTGGGACGGTACCGGTTTCGTAGAGACTCGCGTGTCCTCGACAGGCATGTGCAAAGGCTTCGCAGGCGGCGCGTGGGAATTGCCGACGTTGGTCACCGAGATCCGCTGACCGTTTCGCGACCAAGCCTGCGTCCCGTAGCCCGGGTCTCGCCATCGGCGAGCCCCGGGGGTGGTCGAAGGCATGGCATTAGAGGTCAGGTTCACTTTCGGAGAAGTGAACCTGACCCTCGGTGACGTTCGGATTCACATGCCGCAATCTTCTCTGGCAACCCAGTTTTCCTGTTCTGATTATGAGGACCAGTTTTCAATCATCCGCGAAGCTAGCGCGCCCTACTGCCAGCCACCTTGGAGAGTTGGTCCAAGGATCCACTGCCGGGGGTTGATTGAGAAATATTTTAGGCATATATAATCATTAAGGAAATTCAACAAGGCGTTTGCTGTGACCCGTGAAGCTGAACAGACTATTGTCCACACCCTATTAACTCACCTGCCGCAAGGTCTTTGCCGTGCCATCGACGAGGGTCTGGTCGCAGCCGGTGAGAGGGCTTGGTTGGAAGCTTCAAAGCGTCACAAGGGGCATCTGCCCAACGCTCTTGGCCAAGCCCGGCACTTCCATTCCAACGAGCAGTTCGCGGTGGCGCTGGATGTCGCGGGGTGCAGCACAACCCGTTATGCGGTAACGACATCATCGTGGCACAGGTCGGTTCATTGCTTTTGGGTCGATTCGCTACCAGCAATCGCAATTGGAACAACGCCAGACGCAGCACCCGGCGGCTCGAACTCGCCAGCCATAATCAGTGGCTGGAGCGCTTGGTTCAACCCGCATTGTTTGGCGAGCAGGTGAGCGGCACTCACATCGCTGTGTTCTTTGTTTCTATTTTCAGCAGCAACGTGAATATACAACCCGAGCGCCCCCTGTCAGTGGAGATCGCCGTCATGGATACCACTTTGTCAGAACGGCTTTTCAGTGAGCCTCTTGTGATGTTCTTAAGCCGCTTTGCGCAACCTGCGGAGCAGCCGGATCATGTGCGCGTGAGTCTCAAGTCCGCAGCTAAAAAGCAACAAGATTCGCATTCATGAAGCGCGGCGTAAGTGGATTCCGTCCGGAGCGCTTGATCCAGGTACTGGATGCCCGTGGCGTGTCGCAGGTACAGCTATCGGCCCTCGCGGGCGTGTCTACCGGCTCGATCAGCAAATGGCGAAGCGGCCAGCAGGAGCCCACCACGGATGCATTGGACAAGCTGGCACGTGCGGTCAATGTGCGGCCTGAGTGGTTTTTGCGGGCGCTGCCGGGCTTTGATTCTGGTGTGAAGCTTTTTCGTAGCAATGCTTCGGCATTGAAGTCGGCGCGTGCCTTCATGTCCGTTCGCCATGATTGGTCGAAGGAATTGGCCGCGGAATTTGGAGAGCTTGTTGAGTATCCAACCGTCAATTTTCCGGCTAGGAGTTATCGCGACCCGAACGAGATTTCGAATGAAGATATCGAAGTTGCGGCAGCCGAATGTAGGCAATTATGGAAGCTAGGCTTGGGCCCTGTGCCTGACGTAGTGCTTGCCATTGAGAACGCTGGCGGTGTCGTAGTCCGTGAGGCAACAGATGTCGCTAAGATCGAAGGCGTGTCCAGCTGGTGCGCAATCAACGGGCGCCCCTTCGTGTACCTCAACGCAGACAAGGCCAACTGCTTCCGCAGCCGTTTTGATGCGGCGCACGAACTTGGTCACGTCGTGTTACACCGCCAGATTTCTCCGCTGGTGGCGCAAGCCAACCACAAAGAGATGGAGCGTCAAGCGCACTATTTTGCAGGCGCTTTTTTGTTACCCGGCGAAACCTTTTCCGCGGATGTTCCGAATGTTCCGACACTTGACACCCTACTGGCTCTGAAACTCCGCTGGAGAACGTCCGCCGCTGCGATGCTCATGCGGCTGCGCGCATTGGAATTGGTGGACGAGCAGGAAGAGCTCAACCTATGGAAACGACGCTCTGCTCGCTTTGGCGGCAAGTCGGAACCCTACGACAATGAGTTCACGCCTGAGCAGCCCCGACTGCTGCGCCGTGCGGTAGCGCTGATCGTGGAGGAAGGGGTGAATCCACGAGAGACCATTCCGGATCGGGTTGGCTTGGCCTCGGGAGACGTTGAGAGCTTGGCTGGTCTGCCTGAGAACTACTTTGCTCCCACTAGCGGGCAGGTCGTGGATCTGAACGCCGTTCGGCTGCGACGGGCCTAATGAAACTGGCACCCAAGCCTGAATTGCAGGCTCACTACTGCTTGCCTCCGAGTACGGAATTCCGTATCATTATTTCCAACATACCCGCCACGCTGAGCCCTACCTCGGTAGGTGATGCGCATAATTGGCGGGTTTTTATTGCCTGAAGAAATGCATTACACAAAACAAGCCTTGGAGTTCCAAGATCAACTGGCGCTACTTCAGCAGCGTGGCCTCGGGGTCGCCGACCCGGCCAGAGCTCTGCATTGGCTGCAGCGCGTTAGCTACTACCGGCTAAGTGCGTACTTCTTACCATTCAAGGATGGCGCAAATTTCCAGCCCGGGGTCGAGTTCAACGACATCGCTGGGTTGTACATCTTTGATCGCAAGCTGCGGTTACTGGTGCTTGATGCAATCGAGCGTGTGGAAATCGCGCTTAGAACGGCGATCACCTATGAAATTGGACATGCATACGGACCATTTGGACATACAGATCCGGCCAACTTTGATCCGGGCTACGATCACGCAAGATTGATGGCAGACCTCACGGTTGAAGAAGGGCGGGCCAGGGAAACCTTCGCTCAGCACTTCCGGGGCAAGTACACCAGTGAGACACACTTGCCGGTGTGGATGGCCACAGAGCTACTGTCCTTAGGCTCTATATCACTGCTTTATCGTGGGCTGTCGCCTGTAATCAAAAGGCGGATCGCCACCGAGTATGGCGTTACAGATCGGCATTTCGGTAGCTGGTTGCATACGCTTAGCTACGTTCGGAACGTCTGCGCACATCATAAGCGCCTCTGGAATCGACAGCTTGGTGTCAGGCCGCAGCTGCCAACCAGGAGTCTCAGTTGGCCGCATAACGTACCGGACAATGGTCGTGTCTACTGTGTGCTCATAGTCTTGCAGCTTATGCTGCAAACTGTTTCTCCCCGTTGTCATTGGCGTCAGCGGTTATTTGATCTGTTTGATGATCATCCAAGCATTCCCTTAGACGCCATGAAGTTTCCTCCCCTTTGGAGAGAGTTGGCCATTTGGAGAGGCTGACTCCACCACCGGGCCCCAGGTTCCATAAGTCGCTCGGCATGCTCATTCTCTGGACGTAGCCAATTACGCTACGCTGCGATCCGACATGAGAGAGCGTTTGGATTTCAGGTGCTCTGGCTGAGCCAAATCGAACAAGAAAACCGCTCTCCTCGGTAGCGCGTAGGGTGGGGTGAGCGCAGCGATGCCCACCTTTGAACAATCCCCGTGCTGCTTGGGCCACAGATCGCAGA
>JAYUIZ010000804.1:0-12246 GCA_043765595.1 Lysobacter sp.
AAACTCGCTTGAGTGCAGGCGGCGCCGTTCTCGAAACTCATGTTGATGACACGCGCGCCGTTATCCGCGGCCCAATGGATGCCTGCCGCAACTCAATCCAACGATATGCCGGTTGTGGTGTCACCAATCTTCACGTTCATCAGCGTGCAGCCGAAGCACACGCCCGTGCCGCCGATACCGTTATAGGCGGCGGCACCGGCAATGCCGGCAACATGGGTGCCGTGACGCCAATCGCCATTATCGGTTGCGGGTTGGCCGGGTGCGGGCCCGTTGAATTCCAGCGGCGACCAGCGGCTGTTGAGATCGGGATGTCCGCTGCGGCCGGAATCCAGAATCGCGATGCGCGTGCCGCTGCTGCCCACGGTGATATCCCAAGCGCTGGGAAGCGATATCAAGGGATAGTGCCACTGCTGCGTGTAAAGCGGGTCGCTCGGGGTGAGCGAGAAATCGAAGAGGTAGTTCAGCTGCGCGTATTCGACATCACTGCGCTGCCGTAACTTCGCCAGCAGCGCCAGGGTTTCGGATTTCGCAACCCGTTTGTCGCTGCGTAGCGGCAGAACGCTCTGCATTTTCGCGACGTCGAACTGCGGCGTGCGCGAGGTCAATCGAATATCTCCCAGTTCAGAGGCGATCGCGGATTTGCGCGTGCCGGGCTTGAACTTCACGATGACTTTGTATGGGACGAAGCGCAGGTTTCCAGACGTGCGGGGAGGCGGTGCTGCCAGTGCTTGCCCGACAAGGGCAAGGCTGCCCAAAGCCAGGAGAACGGGGGAAATTCTCATTAAGGTGTCTCTCCGTCGATAGCGCTTTGAAAAGGGCCCACATGCGCGATGTCAGGCGCGCTGCAAGCGGGCCCCGCTGTTCTGCGGGACCGTAATCTTTAAGCGTTGAGCGCAGCAAAACAGGATCAAGGTGGTGGGATCAGTGTCGCGATGGCAACGTCACTGAAACCGCGCTGGCGGATTACAGCATCGCCTTGCAGGTCTGGATCCAGCTGCAGAGCGTGCTGGTGATAGTCATGCAGTTGAATACTGTGTTGCTGATCGCATTCATGCGCGCTGATGTCTAAACCTCACCCAGCGACGTTTCAGTGCACAAACATCTACGCTTGCAGCGACCGCCGCGTGGTCTAGAATTCCTGCGCGGACAAGGTCATCTTCTTCAGCTTCAGCGCTCTGCCAGAAGCGTAGTCGACGCCATTCACGGTGTTGTAATCAAGCAATCCGATCGAAAGCATATCGGCCCATTCGTCCGTCAGCGTTGCCGTATACAGCACACTGTCGTCCGGCCCGATCACCTGGACCACGGCATCGACCTGCTCATCGTCAAGGCCAATTTTCGCGAGTTGTGTCCACCGCAGCACGATCCGGGTGGGTTCAGAGCTGTTCACCAGCGGGATCACGGCGACGACCTTGTCTTCAGGCTGGGCACCGATCGCGGCATCGGCAGCACGCATCCGCGATTCGATGACTGTGAGTGTCGCCAAGCCGTGATTGCTCTGGATCTTGCGTAGACGATAGATGCTGGAACGTGGGTGCTTCACTGTCTGGTTGGCAACGATATTTGGACTGAAGTCCAGCTGTGTCACGTCGAACCAATCGCCGGTATTGGCTAGCGGAGCGTTGTCGATGGTGAAGCTCAACGTGTACGCGACGTTGATCTGGTTGGCCGTGAACGATGGCAGGTAGGGCAGAAAGACCACGCCGAACCCACCGGTGGGCGCATAGCGCGGCTCGAGATTGATCGCGCCAGAAGACCGGTGGCTGTCGAGTCCCGGATGGCTGATGACGGCCGGAGGCTGGTCAGACGGGCGGCATTTGCCAGCGTCAATGATCTGAGGCGGTGCCATCATCTCCAGCACGGACCTGTTTCCCAGCACGGTGAAATCAGATCGGTACCAAGCAGATCCTCTGGATGGAGCATGTGCGTTGCCCAGCGGCTCCAGCTCCAACGGTGCAGACGGGCAGGGCGGAAACGCATGGGCGTGCGGAACCCAGACGAGCAGGAGTGCGAGGGCGAGAAGCGGTCTGATCATGTGAGCGTCCAGGGGGAGGTTGCGGGTATTGAGCGGAATCCACCGTCGGACCGGATCATCTGCGTCCGGCCTGCGGTGGGAGCGATGCCTCAAGCTGGTGTAGCGCGGTGGTCAAGTCGGCCGGCAGCGGCTGCCGCAGTTGCCGCCACAGCGCGTGTACGGCGGCGATCTCCCGGCGGGCATCTGCAGGCCGCCTGAGCGCGATGGCGGCTTTCGCCAGCGCCAGCCGCAGATTGCTGAGTTTTTCCGCATCTTGACTGTCTTCGGGATCGCCCGGCGGGCTGGACAGCCGCTCCATGCAAACAGCATATCGACCCAGCGCATTCAAAGTCCGCGCCCATTCCAATTCAAACCACCGCACGTCCGCGTGACCGCGTGAATACACGGCGCGCCCGATGCTGACCGCCGCTGCGAAGTGCGGTTCGGCAAGGTCCGGCCGCCTCCGCAGATAATGCTGGAAATAGCCCATATTGAATTCAGCGTGGGCGCGTGCGGCGGAGGTCGGTACCAACTTCTCGATCTGGATCGCGTAGGCCCTATGCATCAACGCATCCTGTTCGGCGGCGTCTGCGGTCATGTTGATCGATGCCAGATAGGCCTTTGCAGCCTCAAGCGAATCGCTGCCGTAGAGCCGCTCCGCGGTCCGTCGCCAGTCGCCGATGGCGCGAACCAGCGACGTGCGGTCGTCGTCGTGCAGCTGCCGCTCGCGCACGATCAGACGCAGCGCATGAATCTGCAGCGCAGGCGCATATTTGTCCAGATCGGCAGGATCGATGCTGTGAGCCATCCGCCGCGCATCCTCGTTGCGTTCGGCATTGATCAAAGCAAAGCCCAGATCGATCCGCAGCCGCAGCGCAGTCGCCGTCTTCAATCTCGATCCGTATCGCCGCCAGGCGCTTTCCAGCGTATTCGCAGCGCGACCGAATTCGGAGCGACGGACGTACAGACGTTCCTGCAGCCGCGCGGCCTGCACATGTGTTTCCGGCGTATCGGCCATGCGCTGCAGTTCCGACAGCGCAGCGTCCAGCGCCGGGCCGTCTTTTTCCAACTCCATGCGATTGGACAACGCCAGCATCCGCGCGCGCCAACGCACCCGCGGGTCGACTGCGGACAGGGTCTCGATGCCTTGTCCGTAGGCGGCATAGGTCGCCTCGCTTTCGCGCAACAGACCCATGTTGGCATCGCTTTCCGCCAGCAGCAGCGCCAACTCGGCCTGCACGTTTTTTTGAGCGTCCAGATCGGCGAGCCGGCGTTTGCCGTGATCAATCAGATCGCGCGCCAGCAGACCGCTTTCGGACGCTTTGCCCGGATCGGCCGCCTCGAAGGTATCGCGCATGAAATCGGCAACCGTGCGCGCACGATTGCGGTCCACTTCAGAACGCATGCGTGCCGCTTCCGCCGCATCGCGCTGGGTGCGTAGTTCCGACGCCTGCTACAGCGTGACCGCCAGCGCGAGCAGCACGCTGCCCGCTGCCAGTGCGACCACGGTTGCGCCCAGCCGGTTGCGGCGCAGGAATTTCCCGAGCCGATACAGCCGGTCGTTGCGCGAAATCGATATCGGATGGCCGGACAGCCACGCGCGCAGATCGCGTGCCAGTTCGCCGACTTCGGCGTAGCGTTCGGAGGCGTCCTTGCGCAGGCAGTGGGCGACGATCGCATCGAGTTCGCCGCGCAGCGCCGTTGCGGTCACCAGCGGCTCTACGGCATTCGTCGCTGGGCCCGTGGTGCGCCCGCGCAGCAGCACGTCGCTCATCCGCGGCGGCACGGTGTCCAGGATCGCGCGCTGCAGTTCGGTGGGGTCGCGCTGCGGCTGCTCGAACGGCAGCAAGCCGCACAGCAGCTGGTGCAGCAGCGCGCCCAGCGCGTACACATCGACCGCCACCGTGGCGCGTTCGCCGCGCAGTTGCTCCGGCGCCGCGGTCATCGGCGAAAAAAACCGGTCCTGTATGGCGGTCTGCCCAGCATCGGCCATCGCCGCCAGCGATTTGGCGATGCCGAAATCCAGCAGCTTCACCCCGCCGCGCTCGTCGATCATCACATTGCTGTCTTTCAGATCGCGATGGATCACCAGATTGCGGTGCGCGTACTGCACTGCGTCGCACAGCTGCAGGAACAGCGCGATCCGCTCGCGGGCGTCGCTGCGATGGCGCGCGCACCACGCGCACAGGCTTTCGCCCGGCACGTATTCCATCGCCAGCCACGGCGTGCCGTCGGCCAGTTCGCCGCCGTCGAGGATGCTGCAGATGTTCGGATGCCGCAGCTGCGCCAGGATCCTGCGCTCCTGCGCGAAGCGCTCGCGACTGGCATCTTCAATCGCGAAGCGCGGCATGATCTTGATCGCGACCTGCTGCTCGAAGCCGCTGCGGCGTTCGGCCAGATACACCACGCCCATCCCGCCGCGGCCGATCTGGCGCACCAGCTGGAACGCGCCGATGTCACTGATGTCGCCCAGCGGATCCGGCAGCTCCGTGGCCAGCACGCTGCGCGCGGTATGGGTGCCGTAGGCTTCGTCGATCGCCAGCAGGCGCCGCAGCCGCGACGACAGCGCCGGGTGCGTCTGGTCGAGTTCCACCAGTCGCTGCGCCTGTGCTTCGGGCCCCAATTCGCACAGCGTTTCGAAGAGTCGGGCTTCGTCGATAGCGCTTTCTTCTCCTGCGCTTCCCTGCCTGTCGTCTTTGCTGATGTCTTCAACCATTCGCCGCCGGCTCCGCGCCGAAATGGTCGATCAGCCAAGCGCGCGCGTAGCGGTAATGGCGGATCACAGTCGCGCGCGACAGCCCCATTGCTTCGGCGACCTGTTCGTTGGTCAGGCCGGCGAAGAATTTCAGTTCGACCACCTGCGCAGCGGCATCATGATGCTGCGACAGCACGGTCAGGGCCGCGTCTACCGCGATCCAGTCGACGGTGTCGTCAATTGGCGCTGCCACTTCGTTCTCGATTTTGTCCAGGCGCTCGAACGGCAGGCCGCTGCCGCGCTTATCGGCGCTGCGCCGGCGCATGTAGTCGACCACGATGTTGCGCACGATCCGCGCCGCCAGCGCGTAGAAATGTTCGCGGTTGTTGAAGCGTCCGGGGAACTCGTGCATCAGCGCGATGTAGGCGTCCTGCGCCAAGTCCGAGGCCTGCAGGGTCAGGCCGCGGCGCCCCAGCAGCTGATGCGCGGCCAGACGTTCGAGTTTCGGCCACAGCGCCGCGGCAAGCGCCTCCAGCTCTGGTTTTTCCACCGATGCACGCCGATTGATCAGATCGGTGAGATTCATAGCGTCGTTGTCCGTCCAGTGCTGCATGAAACCGGTAAACCGCCTGCGGAAGCAGCGATCAGCCGGTCCATCGGCCATGTACGCACATTACCGGTCCATGGTGTCGAATCGATGCCGCCGTCCCGTCCGGACCCGCCCGCGCAAATGACGGGCGGTCACGGGCCGATCATATCGCGTCAATCCACGCCGGTACCCAGTTCGCGCAACAGCCCGTCGGCATGATCCACGTCCTTCAGCAGCCACAGCAGATAGCGGATATCGACGCTGATGTTGCGCGACACCGCCGGATTGAACCCGAAGTCGCCGGCGACGTTTTCCCACACCCGGTCGAAGTTGATGCCGACCAGCGCGCCGCGGCCGTCGATCACCGGGCTGCCGGAATTGCCGCCGCTGGTGTCGCCGTCGGCGAGGAAGTTCACCCGCATCGCGCCCGCGCGCTGCGCGGCGTCGCGGACCGTCGCCGGCACTTCGAAGGGCGCCTTTCCGGTGTCTTTTTCCAACACGCCAGCCAGCGTGGTGAACGGCGTGTAGCGCACGCCGTCGCGCGGTGCGTAGCCCTGCACGTGTGCGAAGCTGATGCGCAGCGTGCCGTTGGCGTCCGGCGCGACGGGCTTGCCCGCCGCGGCCGCCACCGCGCGCCGCCACACCGGGCGGTGGATCGCGCTATGTGCATTCCAGTCGCGCTCGCGTTCGCGCAGCGCGCGCAGATCGCGATTCCAGGCAATGCCAAAGTCCAGCAGCGGATCCTTGCGCGCGGTCAGCGTGTCGATGGTTTCGCCCAGCATCGCGTCGCGCGCGGCGGGGTCCAACAGCGGCGAGTTCGCGTACATCGCGGCGATGGCGGCATCGATCTGTTCCTGCGACTGCCCGCCGAAGCGCGCGTCGACCGCGGCGATGCGCTGGTCCTGCGGCAGCGCCAGCGCGCGACGCACCAGCGCCGCAAACACGCGCTGGTCGGCGGCAGCGAAGTAGTTGCTTTGCTCACGGCGCAGCCGCTCGCGCAGCTTCGGCTGCTCGGCTTCGGTGAAACCGGCCGCGCGCGATGCGTCCGGTTTCGCGCGTTCCTGCGCGTTGTGCGCCAGGCTGGCGCCGTAATACAGACTCTTCGGCAGCGGCGGAATGCCGCCGGCCACGGTTTCGGCGCCCATCGGCACCAGATTGAGCAGAAAATCGCGCTCCCAGCTACGTTCGCGCTCCGCCAGCAGCGTGCGCAGCGCATCGCGCGCGGCCATCGCGGCGGCGTGTTCGGGATGCTGCGCCGCCCATGCGGCCACGGCGTCGTCCTGCTTGCGTTGATTCTCGACCATCCGCCCGCGGTCCAGTCCGGCGATCTGCCCCTGCGCGTTCTTGTAGCGGTTGAGGATGCCCTTGAGGTTCGCTGCGACCGCGATCGTTCCCTGCGCGTCGTCGGCGCTGCTGCGCTCCAGATGCGAGAACCATTCGCTGAACACATCCTCGCGGCGCACGAAGAACCGTTCGCGGCGCTCGCGCATTTCCTCGGCGATCAGCGACCGGTAGGTGATGCCCGGATAGCCCAGCACCATCACGAAATCGCCTTCGTCCAGGCCGCGCTTCGAGATCGGGAAGAAGAATTCCGGCGCGTACGGGCGGTTGCCATCCGCGCGGTCGGCGGGGCGGCTGTCCGCGCCCACCCAGGCGCGGGCGATGGCGAAATCGCCGGTATGTCGCGGCCACGACCAGTTGTCGACCTCGCCGCCGAACTCGCCGATGGCGCGCGGCGGCGCGTACACCAGACGGATGTCGCGTAGTTCAATCGATTCGATCAGCGTGTAGGTCACGCCGTCGTCGAAGGCCGCGACCTTGCACTTGGTGTCGGGCTGTTGCTGGCATTCGGCGACCAGCGCCTTCTGCTGCGCATCGATCGCCTGCAGCCGCGCCAGCGGCTCGGCGCCGGCCGGCACCGCCGCCAGGATCTTCGCAGTGACGTCGGTGAAACGCCTGGGAATCTCCACCCGCATCGTACTGCCCGGCAGTTCTTCGGCCTGGCTGCGCGCCAAGAAGCCGTTGGTGATGAGGTCGCGCTGCGGCGTGCTGTGTTCCTGCACCAGCCCGAACAGGCAGTGGTGATTGGTCACGATCAGACCGGTATCGGATACGAACGCCCCCGAACAGCCGGCGATGTTGACCGTGCCGGTCAGCAGCCCGGTGCCGCGTTTGCCGTCCCACAGCGCGGACGGCGGCAGCTTCAGGCCCTGCTGCTTCAGCCATTTGGCATCGATATCGAGCACCTGCCCGGGGGGCCATTTGCCGTCCAGCGCCAGCACGGGCAGGGCGGTGGGCGCGAACACCATGAGGGCGGCGAGCGCGAGGCTGGTTCTGGTCAGCTTGGGTCTGGTCAGGCTGGCTCTGTTGACGTTGGTTCTGTCGGTTCTGTTCATGTCCGGAGTGTAGAGCCGCTACGCCGGCTTTGGCATGTGCGGTCCGGCGCCTCCTCGCTGGTCGGAGCCGTGATCCGTGTCGAAACCCGCGTACTCCCATGTGGCATGATCCGCTCAGCATTTCCAGGACGCCGGCCGATGACGACCGCTACACGCAGACAGGGACGGCATCGCCGCAGATCGATTGCCGTCGCGCTGATCGCCGCCGCCATGTGGCCGGCGCTGGCGTTGGCGCAGTACGACGAGACGTGGTCGCCGCTGCAACGCGCGCCGGACGACATCGAACGTCTGCTGCTGGGACTGAAGACCGCCGATTCCGGGTTGCCGCTGGCGGCCCGCCGCGGCATGCTGCAGCGGGCCGAAGTCATCGAAGTTCCGCGCGCGGACAGCTCGCCGGAGCGCTACCTGCGCCTGAAGCACGAAGCCGACGGCCTGTATTTCAGCGCGACCGTGCGCACCCTCGCCGGTGCGCGCCCGCAGGACACCGTCTATCTGCTGCAGACCGGCAGCGAGATTGACGGCTGCATCGGGCTGAAGGCGCTGCTGGTTCCGGCCGACCGTGTCGGCCGCAAATTCTGCGTCTTCGACGAGGAGCAGGGCGCCGCCCGCATCCAGGCCGGCGCCGCGCCGCGTTTCGGCTTCAGCGCCTACCGCCTCGACGGCCAGCGCGTGCAGAACGTGACCCGCCGGGTGCTGCCGGAGGACCCGCTGCTGCGCGCGTCCGACCGCGCAAGCTATGCCGTCCACGACGAAACCGGCGCGCATCCCGGGGTGTCGGTCGACATGAGTCGCCTGTCTGAAGTCCCGGTGCTGCGCCTGTACGTGGAACTGGGCGATGGCGGCGGCCTGCCGCGCGAGCATCCCCGCGCGTTTTCCGCCGGTTATCCCGGGGATGCGCATATCGCGCACTTCGGGTTCCTGGTCTGGAACGGGCAGCGTTTCGACCTGCGCAACACCGTGCCGCGCGCGCTGTGGCCGTGTACGCACGACGCCCGCTTCTCGCCCAGCGGCCAGAGCTGCCTGGATCGCGATCCCGATCCTTTCATCGCGCCCGCAGCGCCAGCGCCCTGAGCGGCGCATCCGTCGGGCCTACCGATGGACCGAACAAGATCGAACAAGATCGAACAACAACGATAGATCGAACCAGGAAAGGAACCGCCATGACCCAACCCTTCGACATCAGTGCCAGCGCCGACCAGGTGGTCGCGCTGCTCAACGCCAACCGGGCCGCGGATGCCATGCGCCTGCTGGAGCAGCAGCGCCAGGAACAGCCGCAGGCGATCCAGGAATCGCTCGACCGCATGGTGTCGTCCCGCGGACAGGACGCCATCGGCCGGCTGCAGCAGGATGTCATCCGCAGCACCGATCCCATGGCCAATCCCGACGCTGGCCTGATCCACGCAGGTATGCAACGTCTGGGCGCTGCCGGCGGCGCGCCGCGGTTCCCCACCGAAACCGAAATGGGCGCGTTGACCGCCACCCAGCGCTACGACGTCTACGCAAGCGTCATCGAAACCCGCGGCAACGATGCAGCGCGCGAATCGCTGCGCAACGGCGAGCGTGTGGTGCTAGGCCTGCGCCAGGAGAATTCCACCGTCGATTCCGCCACCCGCGATGCGCCCGGCCGGGTGGCGACCGACAACCCCGCGACGCCTGTCGACGAATCGCGTCGCGGCACCGGCGTTTACGACGACCGCCTGGTCGTGCTTGGCGCGCGCGCGCCGGCGGGCGGACAACCCGAGCTGTGGCAGTTCAACCAGTCCACCACCGAACCCACCGCGCAGTACGATGCCCACGCCCAAGGCCGCACCCGCGAAGAACCTTATACCCACGTTGCGCGCCGGCGCGCTGAGGGCATGGACGCCAACGGCGACGGCGTGGCCGATCTGGGGCGCATGCGCGAGGGCACGGTCGAAATGCTGGCGACCACCCATCCGCGTCCGGGCGGCGGCGCCGACGACTTCTCGCTGCGGCCCACGCCCGAAGCGGTGGCCGCCAATCCCCAGGGCGTGCAGCGCGACACCAACGCCGATGGCCGTTTCGACGCCAACGACGTCAACGGCCTGCAGCCGCTGAACAACACGTTCAAGATCCACCGCGGCTCGGCGGGCAATACCGACTCCGCCGGCTGCCAGACCATCCGTGGCGACGCTTACACCGATTTCGCGCAGGCCGTGCAGGGCAACCCCGGGCAGACCCGCTGGCAGTATGTGCTCACCGAAACCACACCGGGCCAGCAGCCGGTGCAGGGTCAGCAGCAGGGCCAGCAGCCCCAGGAAGGCCGTCTGCACGAAGGCAGACCTCAGCCGGGGCAGCCGCAGGAAGGCCAGCCGCGCGGCCAGCAGGCGCCCATCGAACAGCAACTCGCGCCGCCCGCGCCCGCGAACGAACGCACCAGCCAATTGCCGCGCGATTCGCTGATGCTGAGCATCGAGCAGACCCTCGACCGCAGCGGCAGCGCCCAGGGCCTGAACGCCCAGCAGCGCGACAACGTGCTGGCCGCGTCGTACAACGCGCTGTCGCAGCTGCCGCGGGTTGATCACATCGGCATCTACAACGGCAATGTAGTCGGAACCTACGCACCCAGCGGGCTCGGCACCGAGCCGATGCACAACACGCCGGTCAATATCTCGCAGGCGCAGAACATGCCGTCGGCGGAGAGCTTGGCATCGGTGGAACGCAATCAGCAGGAGCGCGTCCAGGCCGCACAGCAGGTCGAAGAGCCCCGCAGCATGGGCGCACGCGCGGCGTAACGTCGATCAGAACATCGCACCGCCGCATCTCTGCGGCGGTGTCGATCACTCGGCGGGCGTCGCCGATGCGGCTTCGCGGTCCTTCCGCGTAGCGGCAGCCGCGGGCGTTTCCGGCGGCTTGATGGACTTCAGCGTCTGGGTATTGCCCAGCACTTCGATCTTGCCGCCGGCGCGCTGGAAAGCGACCAGATCATCGGCGATCTTTTCGTGCGTCAGTGCACTGCGCTTGTCTTCCTTGGGCTTGCGGAAAATGTCGCCGGTGCCGGACTTGGCGGCGGTCGACGGCGCGGGCGCCTGCTTAGGTGCAGGCGCGGGAGCGGCCGCATCCGTGGTGACAGGAGCGTTAGCGTTAGCGGGAGCGTTTGACTTGCGGGGCATTGATGGAACCTCTCAGCGCACCAGAGTGATGGGAACGGAATGCTGCGCACGACTGGCTTCGGCGCGCACATCGCGACAATACGGCCCGGCCATCGCGAATTTGCGACAGATCGCCGGACGTGTTTCATAAATGCCGCAATTCATCCGCGCGTTGTTCAGCGCGACGCACCAGCCGTCAGCATCGCGGGCCATTACCGTCACGCCCTGTTCGTTGCGCTCGGTCAAGTGCGCCGGAATGGCGTCTTCCTCGAACAGCACCACGGTGAGGCGGCAGCACAGCGCATCGCAACGGCTGCAGTGCACACCTTTTTCGCGGGCGACCGCGTTCAAGAACAGACCGCAATGGTGCCTTTGGCAGCAGAGACGAACGGAACAGCGCAAATGGTGGGCATGGTGGCTCCCGGTGGGCGTCGTCGCGGAGGGGTGCGGACGCAGTAATAGGGAGCGGAGCGAGCCGGATGGAAGCGAGAGCCGCGGGTACCGCGGGGTCGGCTGGAATTCGGGACGCAACGCGCGAATGCAGCGTTTTGTGCGGCCATCCTACAGCATGCAGGCAAATCCCGCCCGGGCCGGGCCATTTTGTTCACTTTGGCAGGCGCTACCCTAGGCATTTCCGCGCGCGATTCGCGACTTTTGCGCCCGGCGTTTGCCTGAGTTATTGCAACATCATCCTTATCTGCAGTTTCATCCCAGCAACCTGCGGTGACGGCACCATCTGGCGATTTTCATGTGGAAACTTGTCGGTTTGTAACGTTGATTCGGTGGATGATCCACTCGGCAAAGCAGATGTTGCGCGCCCACCAGGTGACGATGATGACGTCTGAGGCGAGGCTAATTGGGGGCGCGCGGGTTACAAGGTAAATCGGAATCAACACCAAAGCGGCGGTGCCCGAGCCCATGCCGATGGCATAGGCGCGGATCGCCCAAGCGCGGTGACGCGGGATGTCGCGCGCCCGGATCGCGGTGATGGCCATTGCAAGCGCCACAAGCAGCGCAAGGCCGAAGAGCCCACGGGCGATGTCGACGACCGGGGTGCGTTGCGGCTCGACCGAAAAAAGTAACGAAAATGCCGTCACGCCAAGGACCACCCCGGCGCCGACAAAGATCCGGCCGGTCGCCCGATGCAGTCGCCCAAAGCGGCGGCGTAGGGCCAGCGCGAAGTTCATCGGACCGGCGAGGCCGAACGCGGCTCCCGCCAGCACATGCAGGAACCAGGAGAGGGGGGCCACGGCAAGGTGGGCACTGTCCTCGGCATAGGTGCCCGTCGGGATCTGAACGGTGTTGACCATGGCGTTCATGAGCGGGATGAAGGTGCAAAAGGCCAGCGCCAGAAGAAGCGGGGCAGGCCGTGAAAAGAACCGGAACATGAGAAGCCTTTTGGTTTGGACGGGATCAGTTCTCGTGGAAATTCGTAGGGTGGG